>DATFKK010000037.1 GCA_035268685.1 Candidatus Krumholzibacteriia bacterium
CGGCGACGTGCTCGAGGACGCCTACACCGAGGAGTTCCTGGCGTCGAATCCGGTCGAGCGGATCGAGACCTACGAGACCGGCACGTGGGACCGCGGCGACGACATCGTGATCGACCCCGAAGCCGGCGAGAGCATGGAGGAGATGCTCCGCTCGCTCGGCTACATCAGTGGTGGGGGCGATGACGAGGACGGTGGCGACGACACCGTCGCCAGCGGAGGCGGCATGAGCGTGGAGCACGCGGTGAACCTGGCCAACGTGCTCCGCGGCCAAGGGCGCCTGCAGGAAGCCGCCGCCACGCTCGAGGAGCAACTGGAGCGGAACCCGCGCCACGTCGAGTCGCGCATGAACCTGGCGCAGGTCCACGGCGAGATGGGGGACTTCGATCGCTCGCTGGAGCTGTTCGCCGAACTGCACCGCGAGCGTCCCGAGGACCTCGACGTGATCGAGGACTACGCCCTGGGCCTGGCCCGGGCCGGCCGGATCGAGGACGTCGTCCAGCTCTACCGCAAGGGGCTGGAGATCGATCCCGACTGGGCGGTGGGTCTGGCCGGACAGGGTCTGGCCGAGCACCGGCTGGGCCGCAGCGAGGAAGGACTGCGCAAGATCCGTCGGGCGGTGGAGATCGACCCGCGTTTCGCGCGGGCGCACTTCTACCTGGCCGCGGTCCTGCGCGACCGCGGGGATCTGGACGGCGCGCGCGATCAACTCGAGCGGACCCTCGAACTCGATCCCACGCACGAGCAGGCCGCGCTGCAGCTCGCGCAGTTCCTGCAGACCCGCGGGCAGGCCGATCGGGCCCGCACCTTCCTCGAGGACTTCCTCGAGAAGTCGGGAGCGAGCAGTGTGGTCAGTGCCGAGATCGCGGCCATCGACCTGCGGGCGGGCCGCCCGGAGCAGGCGCTGCCGATTCTGGAGGAGGCGGTGAGCGACTTCCCGCGCGACACCGATCTGCTCGGCAACCTCGGCATGGCCTACGCCATGACCGAGAACCTGCCGCGGGCGCGCGCCACCTTCGAGCGGCTGCTCGAGGTCGATCCGAACTCCGCCGAGGCGCACGCGCAGCTCGGGCAGTTCCTCCTGCAGAGCGGCGACACCGAGGCCGCGCGGCGTCATCTCGAGCGGGCGGCCGAACTCGCGCCCGACGACAGCGGCGTTCAGATCGCGCTGGCGACCTTCCACCATCGTCGCGGGCAGTTGGACGAGGCCATGCAGATCTACGAGGACGTGCTCGAACGCGAGCCCGAGAACGCGCTCGCCCTGTACCAGCTGGCGCTGGCCACCGGCGCGAGGGGGGACGAGGACACCGCACTCGAACTGCTCGAGCGAGCACGCGAACTCGACCCCACGTTGCCGATGCCGCAGCGCAAGAGCCAGTGACCATACGGCGGCGTCGCGGACCTTCCGCTTGACGCCGCCGAGTGGCCTCCGGACACTGCCCGTCGCCGCCCGTCCTCTCCGTCCGGGAACCCTGCGCATGGCGTCGCTCGACCTCCTTCTTGCGAATCTCCTGTCGCCGGTGGTGCTGGCCTTCGCGCTGGGCGTCCTGGCGAGGGTGGTGCGCAGCGACCTCGAGTTCCCCGCGCCGCTCTACGACGCACTGTCGATCTACCTGCTCCTGGCGATCGGGCTGAAGGGCGGGGCCGAGCTGAGTGTGACCCCCTTGCTGGAGTTCGCCGCTCCGGCGGGGCTCACCCTGGCGTTGGGTGTGGTGACGCCGCTGATCGCCTACGGAATCCTGCGGAAGCTCGGCCGCTTCGACCGTACGAACGCCGCCGCGGTGGCCGCGCACTACGGTTCGGTGTCGGCGGTGACCTTCATCGCGGCCACGGCCTTCGCCCAGCGGGCCGGGCTCGCTCCCGAGGGCTTCATGCCGGCCCTGGTGGCCCTGCTCGAGGTGCCTGCGATCGTGGTGGCCCTGATGATCGCCCACGTGCGTTCGGGGGCGGCGGGAACGTGGGGCGAGGCCCTGCACGAGATCATGGCCGGACGCAGTGTCGTTCTGCTCCTGGGCGGGCTGGCGATCGGTTGGTTGGCGGGCAAGGAGGGCATCGCACCCGTCGCGCCCTTCTTCGTGGAGGGGTTCCAGGGCGCGCTCACGCTCTTCCTGCTCGAGATGGGCATGGCGGCCGCGGCGCGGCTGCGCGATCTGCGTCGGGTCGGCGTGTTCCTCGTGATCTTCGGCGTGGTCCTGCCGATCCTGCACGGGGCGCTGGCGATCTGGCTGGGTGGACTGGTCGGCCTGTCACCCGGCGGCAGCGCCGTGTTCGGGGCGATGGTCTCGAGCGCCTCGTACATCGCCGCCCCGGCCGCGGTGCGCATCGCGCTTCCCCAGGCCAGCCCCACGCTCTACCTCACGGCGTCGCTGGGGATCACCTTCCCCTTCAACCTCACGCTGGGAATCCCCCTGTACTACGATCTGGCCATTCGTCTGGCCGGCTGATCCCGGAGGTGGACCGTGCACACCGTCGCCCTGAAGCTCGTGACCGTGATCACCGAACGTCTGTTGCGGGATCGAATCGTCGACGAACTGCGCAAGTGCGGTGCGAAGGGCTTCACCGTGAGCGACGTCTCGGGGGAAGGGTCGCGCGGGGTGCGCGCCAGCGAGTGGGAGGGACAGAACCTCCGGATCGAATCGGTGGTCAGCCCCGACGTCGCCGATCGCGTGGTCGAGCGGATCGCTGACGACTTCTTCGAGAACTACGCGGTGATCGTCTACCTGCAGGACGTCGAGGTGGTGCGCGGCGACAAGTACGTGTGACGCGGCGGCGGGACCCGCGCCGCTGTGTTAGCCTGACCGCTGGCGCGCCCAGCCCCACCGTTCGGCCGAACGGATCGAGGCCGTGCGACGCCAGTGGCGCGACGACCTGATCAACGCCTGGAACGAGCACCGCTGGATCCATCTGCCGCGAGAGATGGGCGCGCGCATCGCGCCGCTGATCGGGGCCGACGCCGACGAGGTGGCGGTGGCCGACTCGACCTCGGTCAACCTGTTCAAGATCGTGTCCGCGGCCCTGCGTCTGCGCCCCGATCGCCGGGTGATCGTGAGCGAGCGCGACAACTTTCCCAGCAACATCTACATGACGCAGGGTCTGATCGACCTGCTCGGGCGTGACCACGAGCTGCGCCTGGCCGAGCCCGGTGAGGTGGACGCCTGCATCGACGACGACGTGGCCGTGGTCTGCCTCACGCACGTGAACTTCCGCACCGGCGCCATGCACGACCTGCCCGCGGTCACCGAGCGCACCCACGCGGTCGGCGCGATCTCCGTGTGGGACCTGTCGCACAGCGCCGGCTCGGTGCCGATCGGCCTCGACGCCGCCGACGTCGACCTGGCCACGGGTTGTGGCTACAAGTTCCTCAACGGCGGCCCGGGGGCCCCGTCGTTCTTCTACGTGAACCGTCGCCTCCACGATTCCTGGGCCCAGCCGTTGACGGGCTGGCTCGGCCACGCGGCTCCCTTCGACTTCGTGCCCGACTACGAACCGGCGCCGGGTATCGCCCGCGGACTGTGCGGCACGCCGCCGATCCTGAGCATGGCCTCGCTCGACGCCGCGCTCGAGATCTTCGACGGGGTCGACATGGAGCAGGTGCGCGCGAAGTCGATGCGGCTGGGCGACCTGTTCCTCGACCTGGTCGAGGGCCGGTGCGCCGCGCACGGCTTCGAGGTGGTCTGCCCGCGCGAGGCCGACCGCCGGGGAAGTCAGGTGTGTCTGGGGCATCCGGAGGGCTACCGGATCATGCGCGCGTTGATCGACCGTGGAGTGATCGGGGACTTCCGCGCCCCGAACGTCCTGCGCTTCGGTCTGACCCCGCTCTACCAGCGCTACGTCGACGCGTACGACGCGGTGGAGACGCTGCGCGAGGTGATGGACGGCGAACTCTGGCGGGATCCGGCGTACGAGCGCCGGGACCTGGTGACCTGACCGCGCCGGCCGGGAAGGCGCGGTCAGGCGCGGTCTCCTCAGTTGCCGGTGGGCAGGCCCGCGATGAAGCCCAGGGTGAAGCTCCATGTGGCGTCCTGACCCGTCGGCGGCACGTCGCGGTGCAACTGGGTGACCAGCTCGAGCGACGGGGTCACGAGGCTGTTCATGCCGATGGCGAATCCGTGCACGGTCTCGTCGGCGGTACGGTCGTCGCCCACGCCCATCGTGCGGTCGTACTCCACCAGCAGTTCGTGGCGCTCGGTCAGGCGCAGGTAGGCACCCGGATTGACGGTGAAGTCGACGAGGCGCCGGGCGCTGCTGCTACCCAGCGCCGGATCACCGGATCCACCGTAGGCCGAGTAGCCACCGCGCAGGTACAGACCCCAGCTGCCCATCTCGGGATCGTGGTCGTAGTTGATTTCGGCCATGGGACTGAGGCTCAGGGTTCCGAGACCGTCGCCGGCCGCGCCGACGTCCAGCGCCAGGTCGACGTCGACGTGGTCGGTCTCGAGCGGAGTGCTGATCAGACCGAAGCACAGGCTCGATTCGCCGCGGAAGTACTGCTGGTCGACGGCGACGCAGGTGCCGAGGTAGGCCGCGAATCCGTTCATGAGACCGTAGCCGAGCACGATCTCGTTGGAGAGTTCGCGGTCGGCCGCGGCCTGACCCATTCCGCCGTAGCCCAGGTAGTACTCGGCGTCGGTGGCACCGGCGTCGTAGGGCTCGACGGTGTCGAGGGCGGCGGCCGGGGTCACGAGCAGGGCCAGGACGGCTCCGGTGATCGCCAGCTTCGACTTCAGGTCGCAGCCGAGGTTGCAGCCTCCGCATCCTCCGCCGCAGGGCGAGTCGTTCTTCGCGTTCTTCCGCGTCCCACGGATGGCCGGGGCCAGGACCGCGAAGGCGGCAACGGTGACGATGACGGTGACGAGTGCGTGTTCCATGATCGTTCCTTTCTCTCGCGGTTCAGACCAGCAGGCGGCCGACCTGGGAAACGGTGAGCGAGACGAAGTAGGCGACCACGGTGAGGCCGCCGAGTTGGAGGAGCGCCCAGCGCCAACGGCCCGACTCGCGCCGGGTGACGGCGATGGTCGCCATGCAGGGAGTGGAGATCAGCAGGAAGAGGATGAGCGAGATCCCGGTGACGATGGAGTACTCGCTGCGGATGGCGTCGCGCAGCGACGTGGACTCCTCGTCGGTCTCGCCCATCGAGTAGACGATGCCCATCTGCGAGACGAAGACCTCCTTGGCCGCGAAGGCGCCGACCATGGCGGTCCCCATCTTCCAGTCGAAGCCCAGCGGTTCGATCACGGGCGCCATGGCGTGACCGATGCGGCCGGCGATCGAGAAGCGCAGGTCCTCGGCCGCGCGGGCGTTCTCGATCTGCGCGTCGGTGAGCTGCACGGTGCCCGCCTCGACGGCCGCGTCGACGTCGTAGACGTCCTTCTTCGGGTAGGCCGTGATCGCCCACATGAGGATCGAGATCGCCAGGATGATCGTTCCCGCCTTGCGCAGGTAGATCCACGCACGGTCGCCGATCCGGGTGAGCACGCCGCGCAGCGTGGGCACGCGGTAGGGCGGCAGCTCCATCACGAAGGGAGCGTCGTCACCGCGCAGCACCGACTTGCGGAGCACCAGCGCCAGCGTCAGCGCCGCGAGCACGCCGAAGGCGTAGATCCCGAACAGCGCCGGCGCCTGCCACTTCGGGGCGAAGAAGGCCGGTACCAGGAGCAACCAGATCGGCAGACGCGCGCCGCACGACATGAGCGGCAGCACGAGCATCGTGGTGAGACGGTCGCGTTCGTTCTCGAGCGTGCGCGTGGCCATGATCCCCGGAATGGAGCAACCGAAGCCGGTGACCATGGGCATGAAGCTCTTGCCGTGCAGACCGAATCGGTGCATCACGCGGTCCATGAGGAAGGCCGCGCGCGCCATGTATCCGGTGTCCTCCAGGATCGCCAGTCCCAGGAAGAGCAGCACCACGTTGGGCAGGAACACGAGCACGCCGCCCACGCCGCCGATGATCCCGTCGACCAGCAGCGAGCGCAGCGGCGACTCCGATCCCGGAGCCCAGAGCCCGTCGACGACTCCGGCGAGCCGCGCGAAGCCCGACTCGATCCATTCCATGGGCAGGGCGCCCACGGTGAAGGTGAGCCAGAAGATGCCGTAGATGGCCGCGGCGAACAGCGGCAGTCCGAGCCAGCGGTTCACGGCCACGCGGTCGACAGCGTCGGAGAAGGCGCGGGCGTCGGCGCGCTGGGGGCGCAGCGTGACCTCGGTGAGCAGACCGTCGACGAAGCCGAAGTACTGCTCCATGAGGTACACCGAGACCTCGCGGCCCGTTTCGGCCTCGAGGCGTACGCGCTGGGCGGCGGCCACGTCGCAGACCTTGCGCGGGGCGGTCTCGTCGAGCACGCCCTCGTCGCCGGCGAGCAGGCGCGTGGCCCGCCAGTCGAGGCCCGTCGTCCGGGTCGGGAGCTCGGCGGCCACGGCCGCGATCGCATCGTGCAGGCGATCACCGAGGACCACGCGATCGGCCACGGGGCGGAGAGCGGTCGCGCGCTCGATGGCGTCGACGAGTTCCCGCATCCCCAGACGGCGGTGCGCGACGGTCGACACCACGGGGATGCCCAGGAGTTCTTCCATGGCTCCGAGGTCCAGACGCTGTCCCGCCTGTTCGGCCTCGTCGGCCATGTTCAGGCACAGCACCGCGCGGTTGCCCGTCTGCATGATCTGGGCGAGCAGCACGAGACTGCGCCGCAGCAGGGTGGAGTCGGCGACGACGACCACCACGTCGAGGTCGTCGCGCAGCAACTCCTCCTGCGCGATGCGCTCCTCGGGCGAGTACGAACTCAGGCTGTAGGTGCCGGGGAGATCGAGGAACTCGAGGCGGTTGGTGTCGGTGTTCCGGTGCCCGAGCCGCTTCTCGACCGTGACGCCCGCGTAGTTGCCGACGCGCTGGCGTGATCCGGTGAGCGCGTTGAACAGCGAGGTCTTGCCGCTGTTCGGGTTGCCGGCCAGGGCGACCCGCAGGGTCGCCGGGGCCTCGGTCGTGGTCGTCGGTTCGAGGACCGTGCTCATCGTCCTGCCTCCTCGTTGCCGGAGAGGTCGTCGAGCACGACCGCGTCGGCCTCGCTGCGCCGCAACGCCACCTGTCCGCCGCAGATCCGCACCCAGACGGGCTCGCCCGTCGGGGCCACGCGCTCCATCCGGACGGGCGTGCTCGGAAGGAATCCCATGTCCATGAGGCGCTGCCGCACGGCACCGTTGCCCTGGATCTCCCGGACCACCCCGTCGCGTCGGGGATCGAGCCCACTCAGTTTCATGTCGCCCTCCTGATCGGGGTGGAATTGAATATCGTTTTCAGTGATGAAATCTGGACTCACCAGGTCCTGAATGCCATTCGAAAACTGTGACGCGCGTCACGCGGGCCCGGAGCGGGCGTTTCCGGGCAGACGCAGGCCGGCCCGGCGCCGCATGGGCACCGGGCCGGGGTCCGGGCGGGAGTGTCGGGAGCGCGCCGGGCGGCGCGCGGGATCAGCTGCGGCCGGCGACGAAAGTGCCGCGCAGGACCGATCCGTCGGAGAACTCGATGTCGAAGGATCCCTCGACGGCCTTCTCGCTCACGTCGAGGAAGACCGCGCCGTCGACCCCGTAACGGGTCGCGCGGCCCTCGACCTCATCGGGCTCGAGGTACGAGGCGAAGAAGCCGTAGGGGGATTCGAGGTCGCGCCCGGCTTCGATCCCGAATCCACCGGTGACCGGTCGGGACTCGGTCCGGGCGCGGCCGAGCCGGAGCTCGGCGCCTCGGTGGTCCTGCAGGGTCAGCAGGCTGAAGTAGACGGTTCGCCCGTTCGGCGCGATCCGCTCGTCGAGGTCGTGGAAGACCCCGCGGAACGAGGTCTCCGACGCGGACAGGTCGGCCGCGACCGATCCCTCGAAGGGAACGGGCTCGGAATCGGGAGCCCGGAAGGTGGCGCGGAATTCACCGGGAGCCAGGGCCTCGTCGTCCGGGGCCGTGGCCGGGTTGGTGGAGTCGGAATCGCCGCAGGCGGCGAGGAACACGAGCGCGAACAGGGAGACGACCAGACGGGTCATGGCGAGAACCTCCTGAGGGCGTGGCGCGCATCGGCACGGTACCCGGCGTTCCTCACACGTGTCAATTCGGACGCGGCGATCGGGCGATTCGCGCCCCGGGGATCCGACCACCGCGCGATCGGGACCTTCCCGGATCGCCGCCGAGCCCCGTCGGCACGTGGATGTTGCCAGTTCCGGCCGCGCCTCGCGTGGCCCGCCGCCTTCCATGCGCCCGCGAGAGGTCTCCGTGGAACTCCTGCTGATCATGCTGCTGGTGCTGCTGGCCCTCAGCCGGGCCTTCGCCGAGGTGGCCGAACGCCTCGGCCAGCCCGGGCTGGTGGGAGAGCTGGCCGCGGGCATCCTGCTGGGTCTGCTGGCCGCGCCGGTGGCCCGGGTGTCGGGCGTTCCCATCGACTTCGTCCACGACGTGCAGGAGACGCACGCCTTCGAGGCCATCACCGAGCTGGGGATCTTCTTCCTCATGCTGCTCGGTGGCCTCGACCTGCGGCCGCGCGACATGGCGCAGGCCTCGCGCAGCGCCTTCGTCATCGCCCTCGGTGGTCTGTTGGTCCCGCTCGCAGCCGGGCTGGCCCTGGGCTGGTGGCTGCTGCCCGCCTCCGACGTGAAGACGGCGCAGTCCGTGTTCCTGGGCACGGCCCTGGCGATCACCGCGGTCCCGGTGTCGATCCGCGTGCTGCGCGACCTCGGCCGACTCGACACGCGCGTGGGCAGCGTGGTCGTGTCGGCGGCGGTGTACGACGACGTGCTCAGTCTGGTCCTTCTGGCCGTTCTGACGGCCCTGTTGAAGACCGGCGCCTGGCCGTCGGCAGCCGGTCTGTTGCTGCTCGGCGGCAAGGTCCTGCTGTTCTTCGCCGTGACCGTCGGCTTCGGGCGCTGGATCCTGCCGCGCATCGGTCGGGTGCTGCACCTCTCGCGGGCCAGCGAGTTCCCCTTCAGCACCGTGCTGGTCACCGCGCTCGCCTTCGGTGTGCTGGCCGAGCAGCTGGGCATGCACTTCATCCTGGGCGCTTTCATGGCGGGCCTGTTCTTCCAGCGCGGAACCCTGGACGACGAGGCGTTCGAGTCGGTCCGCCGGCGCACCGAGGGCATCACCACCGGATTCCTCGCACCGATCTTCTTCGCCTCGATCGGTCTGCACCTGACGGGATCGGCGGTGGTCGAGACCCCGTGGTTCCTCGTGGCGCTGCTGGTGATCGCCTTCTTCGCGAAGTTGCTCGGCGGTGGTCTCGTGGCCTATCTGATGGAACGTGACCCGGCCGGTGCGGCGGTGGTGGGCTCGGCCATGAGCGCGCGGGGCGCGGTCGAACTGATCATCGCCGACATCGCGCTGCGCGCCGGACTGTTCGACGCACCCACGCCGACGCCACCGATCGTCGAGAACATGTTCTCCGCGGTGGTGATCATGGCCGTGGTGACCACGGTGGCCACGCCGGTGGCCGTGAACTGGATCCTGCGGTGGGACGCGGCGCGGGACTCGAAGATGCTCGAGCAGTGAGCCCTACAGAGACCACCAGTAGCTGAGCTTCACCAGGAAGGTGTTCACCGGCCGGTTGCGGAAGAGCGCGTCGGCGTCGAAGCGGTCGCTGAACGTGCGTCCGTCGTCGAAGGCGCTGCCACGGGTCAGGTTGCCGTCGCGCGCGTGGGTCCACACCAGGAAGAGGGCCGACCCGGGGCGGTACTCCCAGCGGTAGACCACGTTCAGGTTGATCGAGGCCAGGCGGAAGTCCTCGTCGCGGATGTCGAAGTCCCGACCCACGAGGTCTCCGTCGTCGTCCTCCTCGAGCACGGTCTCGACCGGCGCGAAGTCGTAGCTCCCCGGGCGGGTCAGCGCTCGCGGGCGCGAGAAGGATCCGCGCGCCAGGAAGGGCTGCGCGTACAGCTCGAGGCTCTGGTTGCGCGTGAACAGGACGTTGCTGCGAAGGGTGAGGTCGAGGGTCTCACTGTCGAGCTCGCCGAACACGTAGCTCACCCCGCCGATGCCGGGCTGGCCGTCGGCGGTCGCGTAGTTGCCGACCCACTGGGCATCGGTGGTGGCCGTGTTCCAGCTCGCGCTCAGGCGATGGTTCATGCGTGTGTTCTGGATCCAGCGCAGCGACGCGCGCAGGTCCCGCGTGTGCGAGCCGGCTTCGGTTCCGCGCTCGTTCCACTCGGCCTCGAGCACCAGATCGCGCCGGAAGTCCGAGTTGAAACCGAGCCAGAATCCGCTGCGTGCCGGCGTCTCGATCAGGGGACCGCGGACACCGTCGAAGAAGCGGGTCTCGAACTTCGACACGCCCTCGACGTCGTGCCACAGCCCGAGCCAGCCGCGCCACCGCGATCGGGTCTGGATCGATGCGTTGACGTTCCCGCCGCCACCCGACGGCACACCGCCGCCGTAGGAGAACAGGGTGCCACCGGGATCGGTGGGGTCGATGACGCTGCGGCCGGCGTAGAGCCACTTCCGATGCAGGCTGAGTTCCACGCTGCCGTCGGTGATCGCGTCACCCTCGCCGCCTCCGAGCCGGCGCTGCAACCACAGCGAGCCGAACATCTCGTCGGCGGCGGCCAGGCGGCCGGCGTCGTTGGGGTCGAAGCGATCGCCTTCCCATCGACCACGCAGCGACCCGCGCCAGCGGCCGCCGTACTTGCCGACCCGCAGCTGCCCGGCCGTTCCGACCACCGGCTCGTGGTCGACGGGAGTGCCGTCGGCCACGGGTGCGTCGTCGATCACCGTCGCCACCATGCTGCCCTGCACGCGGTACGCGCGCTCGTCGAAGGTCAGTTCGAAGTCGGCACCCGAGCCGTAGGCGTCGCGCGAGCGGCGGGTGTCGGCGTCGAGATCGGTGCGGGTGTCGCCGTCGCGCAGCACGGCGGTCTGCATGAAGTTCACGCGATGGTCGCCGTGGGCGAACTCCTTGCCGAAGCGGGTGACCGCGTACCAGGTCTGGTCGTCGCCGTCGGCGAAGGGATTGTGGGCCCGGCCGGGAAGCGTGCGGTCGGTGGTGGCGAGCAGGGTGGCGACCGAGACGTCGCCGGCGGTCTTGCCGATCACCTTGCCGGCGAACTTGATGCGCGTGTTCTCGCCGCCCTCGCCGATGCGTCGCGAGTAGAAGAGGTTGAAGTCGG
Organism: Candidatus Krumholzibacteriia bacterium; assembly: GCA_035268685.1. Classification (NCBI taxonomy): domain Bacteria; phylum Candidatus Krumholzibacteriota; class Candidatus Krumholzibacteriia; species Candidatus Krumholzibacteriia bacterium. The sequence goes on from DATFKK010000037.1 coordinate 11,125, forward strand.
GGTGCTGGAAGGCGCGCGCGCCCTCGACGAAGAACGGGCGGCGCTCGTCGAAGAAGTTCTCGAAGGGACCCAGGTTGAGCACGGCCGGGTCCGCCTCGACCTGGCCGAAGTCGGGCTGCAGGGTGGCGTTCAGCGTGAGGTCTGCGGTCAGGCCGTAGCGGAGGTCGGCGCCGAAGTTCTGGAAGTCGCTCAGATCGCCGGCCCGGCCGCCGAAGTCCGGATTCGTCGAGCGCGCCACGACGTAGGGGATCACTTCGACCTGCTTGGCCGCGGGCACGCTGCGCAGGCCCCGGAGTTCGCCGAAGCGACTGACGAAGCCGGCGTCGTCGCGGTCCCAGTGCGCCCATCCGGTGTCGACGCCGCGGCCGTGCATCCAGCGGTAGACCTGCAGGCCCCAGGTCATCTCGTCGGCCGGTCGGTAGCGGATGGCCGCGAAGGGGATCCGCATCTCCGTCGACCAGCCGCGCTCGTCGCGGAAGGTCTCGGCCGTCCACACGGCGTCCCAGTCGGAATCGCGGTTGCCGTCGTCGAAGACATAGGCGTCGGCCTGCGATCCGTCGGGGTTGACGCGGAAATTGTAGCCCGTGGTGCGGTCGTGGTAGGGGTCGACGTACACGCTCACGAGGTCGGAGTTCTGCAGGTTGTCGCGGCGGCAGAGGGTCGACGACGTCAACGACGGATCGCGTTCGAAGCACGCCACGGCGAAGTACAACGCCTCGTCGTCGTAGGCCACGCGGAACACGGTGGTCTCGTCGGCGGCTACGCCGCGGTCGGGCTCGTGCTCGACGAATCCCCAGCCGGAGGGGATCGTCGACCACACCGGGTCGTCGAGTCTTCCGTCGAGCTCGATCGACCCGGGATCCACCCGTTGGGCGTGCACGTACGGGCGCTCGTGCAGTCGTCCGCTCGCGTGGGTGGGGTGGAGAGAAGACTCGGTGCGGTTGGGCACGAACGAGTCGAAGGCCATCGCGCTCGGACCGTACAGGCCGAGCGCGACGACCACGAGGAGTCCCAGGCGCAGGGTCACGTCGTTCCGACCTCAGCGCCGGGGCCGTGCCGGCCGCGGGTACGATGGCCTTTCGACCTCGATCTCCGGTGCGGCCTCGAGCAGACGCAGCGCTTCGTCCACTGCGCGTTCCAGTTGCGGGTCGCGGCCCTCGGCTGCCGAGCGGGCGTCCAGGCGCACCTCGATGTCGGGCGGCACGCCTTCGTTCTCGGCCACGTACTCGCCGGCGACAGGGTCGAAGACCGCGTTGTCGGGTGCGGTGAGCACGCCGCCGTCGATCATCGGGTAGTGGACCGACGACTTCACGAGCCCGCCCCAGGTACGGGTGCCGATCAACGGCCCGACCTCCTGCTGGCGGAAGGCCCAGGGGAAGTAGTCCCCGCCCGATCCGGCCAGGGCGTTGATCAGTAGCACCTTCGGTCCGAGCACACCGGTCGGAAGGACCATGGGCTGGCCACCCTCGGCCTCGTTGGTCAGGGCCGCGCGCAGACCGCGGGTCATGAGATCGACCATGTAGTCGTCGAGCAGACCGCCGCCGTTGTACCGCGCGTCGATCACGGCGCCCTGCTTGTCCTGTTGGGCGAAGAAGTAGCGGTTGAACGAGACGAATCCGGGTCCGGCGGTGTTCGGCACCCACACGTAGGCCAGGCGCCCGTCGGACAGTTCGTCGACACGGCGGCGGTTGTCCTCGACCCAGGCGCGCAGGCGCAACCGGCGCTCGCTGCGGATGGGCTCGACGGTCACCGTCCAGGCCTCGTCCATGGTGGGTTCGTCGTTCAGGTGCACCAGGGTCTGACGGCCGGCCGTGCCGTCGAGCCGACGGTAGGGATCGTCGTCGTCGGTCAGCTCGACGCCGTTCACGGCGAGCAGGTAGTCGCCCTCGTCGGCGCGCAGTCCGGGCCGGGCGAGCGGAGCGGACAGGCCGGGGTTCCAGCTCTCGAGCGTGTAGATGCGGTCGATGCGCCAGCGCCCGTCGTGGGCGACGAGGTCGGCCCCGAGCAGCCCGACCCCGGAGTCGTCGACGTCGGGCAGGTCGCCGCCGCCGACGAAGCTGTGGCCCACGGCGAGTTCGCCGTTCATCTGGTCGAGGACGTAGGTCAGATCGGCGCGGTGGCGCACGTGTTCGACCAACGGACGGTAGCGATCGCGCACCGCGTCCCAGTCGGCGCCGTGCAGGCCGGGGTCGTAGAAGAAGTCCCGCTCGTAGCGCCAGGCCTCGTCGAACAGCTGCTGCCACTCGGCGCGGCGGTCGAGGCGCATCTGCAGGTCGAGATCGAGCGCGCCGTCGCCCGGCTGCGGGGGCGACGCGGTCGACACCACGCTCCAGCCGCCCGGCGTGCGATGGATCATCGATTCACCGTCGTTCGACACGGCGACCGAACGCACCCCCTCGGCGAAGGTCTCGGCCTCGCGCTCCTCGAGCGAGAACTTCTGCAGCCGCAGTCCCGGCGCATCCTCGACCTGCTCGCCGAGGAACACCGTCCCCTCGGGACCGGCGACCGCGATCCGATAGCGGGCGGCCGGCACGGGGAGCGCCACGATCCGCTCGTGGATCCCCTCGACGTCGATGCGGACGTCCTCGTCCTCCGTCCCTTCGCCGTCCTCGCCGTCTTCGGGCTCCTCGGAGCCGGTCTCTTCCTCTTCTTCGACGACGACCTCCTCCTCGTCGCTGCGCAACGGGAAGGGCGTGGGGTCGTCGGCGCGCAGGATCATGACCCACGCGGCGTAGGTCGGGTCGGCGGGGATCGAACTCGTGTTGGCCCAGCCCGAGCCCAGGGCGAGGTCGGTGCTGGCGAGGAAGTAGAGGTGCCGGCCGTCGCGGTCGAACGCGGGGGCGGTGGAGTCGGCCAGGGGATCGGTGAGCACGGAGGTGTCGTCGGACTCGACCGACCACACGACGATGCGGCGGAAGTCGTTCTCGAAGGTCTTCGCGTAGGCCAGCCACTGCGAGTCGGGCGACCAGGTCAGGCCCATGTCGCCGCGCTCGAGATTCGTACCGCCGACGTCGACGGTCTCGACGTCGCCCGACTCGACCTCGACCACACGCACCCGGACGTCGTCGTCGACGAAGGCGATGCGTTCGCCGTCGGGCGACCACGTGACCTCCCAGGCCATCTTCGATTCGCCGATGTCGATGCGGCGCGGCTCCGACAGGCCGTCCTGGTCGGTGAGGACCAGTTCGTAGCCGTCGCCGTCGTCGCGGAACCACGCGATCGTGCCGCCGTCGGGTGACCACACCGGCGTGCGGTCGTGGGCGCCGGAGCTGCGCGAGAGGTTGCGCGCGTCGCCGTGCTCGACGGGCACGGTGAAGACCTCGCCGCGCGCCTGGACCACGGCGCGCTTGCCCGTCGGCGAGAGCCGCGCCCACGAGACCGAACCGCCCACGTCCTCCCACTGCGGCCGTGCCCAGGGGAAGTCCCCGCGCACGGTGATCCGCAGGCGCTCCACGTCGCCCGACGCCGGATCGAGGAGGTGCACGAAGCCGTCACGTTCGAACACCAGTCCCTGCGTTCCACCGTCGAGGGTCTTCACGTCGGTGCCCTCGAAGTCGGTGATCTGCTCGAGCGCGCCGGTCGCGACGTCGTAGGACCACACGTTCATGGTCCAGTCACGGTCGCTGAGGAAGACCACGCGGTCGCCGACCCACACCGGGTGGCGGTCGGTCGAGCGATCGGGATTCGGCAGCCAGGTCTCCTCGAGCGATTCGAGGTCGAGGATCACCAGCGGCGTGTTCTGTCCGCCGCGGTAGTTCTGCCACTCCCAGTCCCAGCGGGTCACGCGGTCGATCACGATACGCTCGCCGTCGCCCGCGAAGGAGCCGTCCCAGGCCCAGGGCGCGGGCAGCACGGTCGACGGACCGCCGTCGGCGTCCACCGTCCAGAGCCGGCCGTAGCCGCGGGGCGCGGTACCGCGGGTCGACATGTACAGGATGCGGTCGCCGTCGGGCGACCAGCCCCGCGCGGCGCTCCCGGCCGGATGCCAGGTCAGTCGTCGCGGCGTGCCACCCTCGATGCCCACCACGTACACGGCCGGGGTGCCGTCGCGGTTCGAGGTGAAGGCGATCCACCGTCCGTCGGGAGAGAAGTGCGGATCGCTCTCCACGGCCGCCGTGGCGGTGAGACGCCGGGCGACGCCGCCGTCGCGGCCCACGATCCACAGATCGGAGCCGTGGGTGAAGGCCACGTGCTCGGCGCTCAGCGTCGGCTGGCGGAGCAGGCGCGTGTCGTCGTCGGCGGTGGTGGTGGTCGGAACGGCGAGCAGGAGCAGTGGCAGGATGCGGAGCAGCACGGAGGTCTCCCCGGGAAGGGAACGGAACGAGGACGTCGACTTCGGGCGGGGACCGCGCACAAGGTCGGGTGCAGTCCGCACGCTGGCCACGCCGGGTTGCGCGGGATCACTTCTTCGCAGGATCCACCGGGGCGGAAGGTCGTGAACGCGCCGACAGCGTGACGGCGACGCCTCCGAGGATCAGCATCGCGGCGACCGCAAGCCGCAGCGTGAAGGGCTCGCCGAGCAGGAGCAGACCTCCCACCGCGGCGATCACCGGCACGGTGAGCTGCACGGCCGCGGCGCGCGTGGCCGTCAGTCCGCGCAGGGCGTCGTACCAGATCACGTAGCCCAGGCCGCTCGCCAGCGCGCCCGAGGCCACGGCCAGCAGCGCGCCCCGGGGTTCGAGGTCGACGGTCGACAGGGCCACGACCACGAGCACCCCGACCATCGGCACCGACCGGACGAAGTTGTCGGTCGTCCGCACGACGGGATCGCCCGGACCACGCCCGCGCAGCGAGTACACGCCCCAGGCGACGCCGGCGCCGGCCATGGCGACGGTGCCGAACGGCGACGGCGCGGCCATGCCCGGCGACACGAGGTAGGCCAGTCCGCCGAGGGCGAGCAGGATCCCGATCCACTGCCGCGGGCGGGGGCGTTCGCCGCGCGCGATTCCCCAGGTGATCATGGTCACCTGCACCAGCGCGAACAGGATCAACGCGCCGGTCCCCGCCGGCAGCTCCAGATAGGCGAAGGAGAAGAGGGCCGCGTAGGCGAAGAGCGCGGCGGCCGACGTCCAGTCGCCGCGGTCGACCGGCGTTCGCCGGCGCCCGCGGGCCCGCGCGACGACGAGCAGGGTCACCGCACCCGAGGTCAGGCGCAGTCCGGTGAAGCTCGCCGCGTCGATGTCGGGCGGGTCGAGGGCCAGGCGGGTCAGGACCGAGTTGGCGGCGAAGGCCACCATGGCCAGCGAGGTGATCAGGAGCGTGCGCATCCGCAATGGGTCCGTCGGCACCGGATCAGTCCGCCAGGTAGTAGTCGATCGTCGACACCACGCGGACCTTCTTCACGTGCGGCGTGCTGGCGTCGCGGTCGGTGATCGTGAACTGCCCCTGGCGCGCGCGGCGGATGCGTCCCACCCGGCTCTGCGAATCCTCGGCGAACTTCCGGGCGACCTCGCGCGCGGCCAGCGTGGCCTCTTCGATCATCGCGGGCTTGATGTCGTTCAGCCCGGTGAACAGGAACTGGGGTCGGGCCTGGTGGTGATCGGTCTCGAACACGATGCCCTCGCGGCCGAGTTCCTCGAGCCGGGACATGGTCTCGCGCACGCGGTCGACGTCGCCGGTGTACACCGTGATCGTCCGCGACGCCGTGTAGCGCAGACCGACGTCGCCCGGGCTTCCGTAGCGCTGGGCGAGCTTGTCGACCACCGCGGGCGGCGACACGGTGACGTCCTCGTCGGCGAAGCCGGCCTCGCGCAGGAAGGTCACGATGCGCGCGGTCTTCTCCTCGAGCGTGCGGTACAGGGCCGAGTAGTCGTCGCCGGCGTCGACGAAGCGCAGCGGCCAGATCGCGACGTCGGCCGCGACCTCGCGTTCGGCCAGCCCTTTCACCGTGACCACACGGTCGCGCTCCTTGAACTCGACGATGCCCCGGTGGAGCTGCTGGCCGAGCAGGAACAGACCCGCCACGAGCGCGATCGACAGGAACAGGAACGACGGCGAGCGTTCGGGGCGGACGACGTTCATGGGGCTCCTCGGTGGTGGCGGCTCGGTGATTCTACCGGATCGGCGCTGAAGCGTTCCCGGTGATCGTGATCAGACGACGGGATCGGAGTCCACCACGCCGAGTTCCCGCCCCAGGGTCGGGACGTCGGCCACGACGACCCGGGCACCGGCGGTGAGCAGCCGGTCGGGGTCGTGCGATCCCCACCCGACGCCGACCGCTTCGGTCCCGGCGGAGAGGGCAGCGCCCACGTCGTGGATCGAATCGCCGACGACGACGGTGGCCTCGGCGGGGACCCCCGCCTCGTCCATGGCCCGGAGGATCATGCCGGGATGCGGCTTGCTCGGCGCGTCGTCGGCGGTTTGCAGGGTCACGAAGTGCCGCTGCAGGTCGTGTTCCTCGATCACCGACAGCAGGCCGCGGCGCGACTTCCCCGTGGCGACACCGAGCAGGACGCCGCGGTCGAGCAGCCGGTCGAGCAGATCGCCGATCCCGTCGAAGAGGTGATCCCGGCCGTCCCGCTCCTGGGCCGCTACGTGCTCCTCGCGGTAGGACGTGATCAGGGCGTCGACCCGATCCGGAGGCAGACCGCCGATCAGGTCCTCGACGAAGGCCGACAGCGACAGCCCGACGCGCTCGCGCACGGCGTTCGCGGAGGGGACCGGCAGGCCCTGGCGGGCGAAGGCGCGCTGCACGTTCCGCACGATCGCGTGGTGGCTGTCGACGAGGGTGCCGTCGCAGTCGAAGACGACGAGGCGAGGGGCGGCGTGCAAGGTCCTGGAGCTCCTGGTTGGCCACGAATCCATGGATTCGTGGTCGAATTCGTGGTTCTCGGATCGGGGGCGAACGAGTGTCCGCGCCTCGCCCGGCGGCCGAATTCGGTCGCGAATCCTGCCCTAGCTACGAAAAAAACGCATTTCCGCGCGAGAAATACCTTGTACCGACCGCTGAATTGCCGTAAATCCGCCCGCAGTGAGCACAGGCGACGGTTCTCGCCGGGCAGGACCCGGTCCCCGACCGCGCCGCTCGCCCATCCCCGCGCGTGACGGGCCGGATCGTCCGGCCGGCGCCGAGGCCGATCAAGGACGAAACGAAAGCCCAAGGAGGGTCACCATGGCCAAGAAGGTCGCCAGGAAGAAGAAGACCGCCGCCAAGAAGAAGAAGACCGCCGCCCGCCGGAAGCCGGCGAAGCAGCAGGAGATGCTGCTGGTCGGCAGCAAGACCAAGGCGGCCCTGAAGGACCACGGTCTGAACGTCGCGGGCGATGCCCTGGACAGCCTGAACGCCGTGATCTACCAGTACATCGATCAGGCGGCGAAGCGCGCTTCGGCCAATGGTCGCAAGACCGTCCGCGGGCACGACTTCCACGTCTGAGCCCGGGGCCAGACCGATGGTTCCGAGCGGCCGGAGCACGGGCTCCGGCCGTTCGCGTATGGTCTTGGTGCGAGAGGGGCGACGGCGAGGTGCCGTGACTCCTCAAGTGTGATATCCATAGGGGCCGGAGGGCGCTCCCATTGTCCCCCGCGCGGCCCGCGCATAGTCTTTGCCCGCGAGGCGTTCGAGCCCGCTTCGCATCCCCCCTATCGCCAATCTCCAGAGGACCGAGGACCATGACGGAACGAGTCGTCCAGGAAGTCGAGAGCGTCTGCATCCGCTTCGCAGGGGACTCCGGTGACGGCATGCAGCTCACCGGCACGCGCTTCACCGACACCGCGGCCCTGATCGGCAACGACGTCGCCACCTTCCCCGACTTCCCGGCGGAGATCCGGGCTCCGGCCGGCTCGCTGCCCGGCGTCAGCGGTTTCCAGGTCCAGTTCAGCGCCCGTGACATCCACACGCCGGGGGATCGCCCCGACGTCCTGGTGGCCATGAATCCGGCTGCTCTGAAGACCAATCTGAAGGAACTGCCCCTGGGTGGGACCCTCTTCCTCGACGTCGACGCCTTCACGCCCGCCAACCTGAAGATGGCCGGCTACGAGGAGAGCCCGCTCGAGGACGGCTCGCTGTCCGACTACCGCACCTTCGAGGTCAAGATGACCAGCATGACGCTGGAAGCGGTGTCGGAGGTCGGGCTCGGCAAGAAGGCCGCGGCACGCTGCAAGAACTTCTTCGCCCTCGGCATGCTGTACTTCCTGTACGAGCGCCCGATCGACCCCACCGTGGAGTGGATCGAGGACAAGTTCGCCAAGTCGCCCGACCTGGTCCGCGCGAACGTCCTCGCGCTGAAGGCCGGCTACAACTTCGCCGACACGCTCGAGGCCTTCCAGGAGGTCTACCGGATCAAGAAGGCGACGCTGCCGCCGGGGACCTACCGGAGTGTGAACGGCAATCTGGCCACGGCCTACGGCTGCGCGGTCGCCGCGAAGAAGGCCGGCCTGAACCTGTTCTACGCCAGCTACCCGATCACCCCGGCCAGTGACATCCTCCACGAGCTGTCGCGGTTGCGCGCCTTCGACGTGCGCACCTTCCAGGCCGAGGACGAGATCGCGGCCATGGGTGCCACCATCGGCGCCGCGTTCGCAGGGACCGCGGCGGTCACCGGGACCAGTGGTCCGGGCGTGGCGTTGAAGTCCGAGGCCCTGGGCCTGGCCGTCATGACCGAACTGCCCATGCTGATCGTGAACGTGCAGCGTGGCGGGCCGAGCACGGGCCTGCCGACCAAGACCGAGCAGGCCGACCTGTTCCAGGCGGTGTTCGGACGCAACGGCGAATGCCCCATGCCGGTGATCGCCCCGAACAGCCCGGCCGACTGCTTCGCCACCGCGATCGATGCCATGCGGATCGCCCTGCGCTACATGACCCCGGTGCTCATCCTCAGTGACGGTTACGTGGCGAACGGGGCCGAACCGTGGCGGATCCCCGACCTGGACGAGATCGAGGACTTCCCGGTGCGTTTCAAGACGAGCGCCGACGTCCCCGAGGGCGAGCCCTATCTTCCCTACGAGCGCGATGAGAAGACGCTCGGCCGGCCGTGGGCGACTCCGGGGACCGAGGGACTCATGCACCGGATCGGTGGCCTGGAGAAGGACCACCTGACCGGGAACGTGAGCTACGTGCCCGAGAACCACTTCGAGATGGTGAAGACCCGCCAGGAGAAGGTGGACCGGGTCGCGCAGGACTACCCCGCGACGAGGGTCGAGGGCCCGCAGTCGGGTCCGCTGCTGGTGCTCGGATGGGGCAGTACCTACGGAAGCATCACCGGTGCCTGCGAGCGCATGCGCGATCGCGGGCTCGAGGTGGCCAATGCCCACCTGCGCCACATGTATCCCCTGCCGAACGACCTGAAGGACGTGCTCGATCGCTACGAGACCGTTCTGGTTCCCGAGCTGAACATGGGGCAGCTCGCGTTCGTGCTGCGCGGAACCTACCTGCGCGACGTCGTGAGCATGCCGAAGGTGATGGGCCAGCCCTTCAAACTGTCCGAGATCACCGCCAAGGCCGAGGAACTGCTCGGCGTCACGTCGAAGGCCTAGCCCGAGCTCCGAGAGAGGACACCGACCATGACGACGCAGAAGACCGACGCCCCCCAGAAGCTCACCAAGAAGGACTTCGCGAGCGATCAGGAAGTCCGCTGGTGCCCGGGTTGCGGGGACTACTCGATCCTGGCCCAGGTGCAGAAGACCCTGCCCGAGCTGGGGATCGCGCGCGAGAACATCGTCTTCATCAGCGGGATCGGCTGCAGCAGCCGCTTTCCGTACTACATGGAGACCTACGGTTTCCACAGCATCCACGGCCGGGCCATGACCCTGGCCTCGGGCGTGCGTCTGGCCAACCCGGACCTGAGCGTGTGGGTGATCACCGGCGACGGCGACGGCCTGTCGATCGGTGGCAACCACTTCCTGCACACGCTGCGGCGCAACTTCGACCTCAACGTGATCCTGTTCAACAACCGGATCTACGGTCTGACGAAGGGCCAGTACTCGCCGACGAGTGAGCAGGGCAAGGTGACCAAGTCGACGCCCGACGGCGTGATCGACCATCCGATCAACCCGGCCCACGCCGCGATCGCGGCCGAGGCCACCTGGGTGGGGCGCGCCTACGACACCGACACCAAGCACCTGCCCGGTCTGGTCGAGAAGATGGCCCAGCACAAGGGGATCTCGTTCCTCGAGGTCTTCCAGAACTGCAACATCTTCAACGACGGTGCCTTCGCCCACTTCACCAGCAAGGAGTTCCGCGAGGACCGGATCCTGCGCCTGGTGCCGGGCGAGCCGATGATCTTCGGCAAGGAGCGCGACAAGGGCATCGTGCTCGAGGGCCGCCACCCGAAGGTCGTGAAGCTGGGCGAGAACGGGATCAGCGCCGACGACCTGATGGTCTACGACGCCACCGATCGCAGTCTGGCCTACATGATCAGCAATCTGGACTACCCCGAGTACCCGGTGCCGATGGGCGTTCTGCTCGACGTCGAGCGCCCGACCTACGAGGACCTGCTCGAGGACCAGGTGCAGAAGGCCCACGACCGTGTGGGCGGGCAGGGCGACCTGCAGGACCTGATCCGCGGTACCAACACCTGGACGGTGGAGTAGCTCGTGGCCGACCACAGCCTGCGCGCCGTCATCTGCGACATCGACGGTGTCCTGTTGCACGACAATCAGGCCATCGACGGCGCGCCGGGCTTCGTCTCGCGCCTTCGCGAGCAGGGCAACCCGCTGGTCCTGCTCACGAACTACCCTTCGCAGACCGCCGGCGATCTGCAGAACCGCCTGGCCGCCTCGGGCTTCGACGTCGCGCCCGAGAACTTCTACACCTCGGCCATGGCCACCGCCGACTTCCTGGCCGCCCAGGACGGGCGCAAGGCCTTCGTGGTGGGCGAGGGCGGGTTGACCAAGGAGCTGTACGACGTCGGCTTCACCATCACCGACATCGATCCCGATTTCGTGGTGGTGGGTGAGACCCGGTCGTACAACTGGGACATGATCCAGAAGGCGGCCTACTTCATCATGCAGGGAGCGCGCTTCATCGCCACGAACCCCGACGTGGCCGGTCCGCGTGGTTTCCCCGCCTGCGGGGCCCTGTGCGCTCCGATCGAGCGGATCACGGGCAAGGAACCGCTGTACATGGGCAAGCCGCAGGCCTGGATGATGCGCTCGGCTCTCAACCGCCTGGGGGCCCATTCGGAGAACGCGATCATCATCGGCGACAACATGCAGACCGACATCCTGGCCGGGATCCAGAGTGGTGTGGAGACCGTGCTCGTCCTGAGCGGCGTGAGCCAGACGGCCGATCTGCCTCGCTACCCCTATCGGCCGCACCACGTGTTCGAGCGGGTGGCCGAGGTCGACATCGTATGAGCGGGCCGCTGCGCCGCGCTCTCGACGAGGCCGCCCGGCTCGTGCAGTGGCTGCACGACGACACCGACGCGCTCGCCACCGTGGACAGCATGGCCGACGAGGTCGCCACCTGTTTCGGTGCCGGTGGCCGGCTGATCGCTTGCGGCAACGGCGGTTCGATGTGCGACGCCATGCATCTGGCCGAGGAACTCAGCGGCCGCTTCCGTGACGACCGCCCGGCTCTCGACGCCACGGCGATCAGCGATCCCGGACACCTGACCTGCGTGGCCAACGACTACGGATTCGAGCGGATCTTCTCCCGGGCCGTCGAAGCCCACGGCCGAGCCGGCGACGTGCTGGTCGGTTTCAGCACGTCGGGCAACAGCCCGAACGTCCTGGCCGCCCTGCGGGCGGGGCGCGAGCGCGGCCTGCGCTGTTTCGGGCTCCTGGGCAAGCGTGGGGGGGCGGCGCTCGAGCTGTGCCACCACGCGGTGGTGGTGCCCGCCGAGGACACCGGTCGCATCCAGGAGATCCACATCAAGATCGTCCACGCGCTGATCGAGGGCGTGGAACGACGGATGTTCCCGGCGAACTACGCGGACTGAATCCTTCGACGGAACCCTCGCTCTGGCCGCTGCGTCTTCTGGATCGAGATGCACGACGACGTCACGCAACTGGTGCGGCGCTGCCGCGAGGGCGACGAACTCGCCTGGGAGGAACTGGTCCGCCGCTTCCAGGGCCGGGTCCTGGGCCTGGTGACCCACTACGTCCGCTCGCGCGAGGACGCCCGCGACGTCGCGCAGGAGGTCTTCATCCGCGTCCACCGCTCGCTGCCGAACTTCGAGCAGGAGGACCGCTTCGTTCCCTGGCTGCTCCGGGTGACGCGGACGTGTGCGATCGACCACACGCGGCGGCGCGCGGCGCGCCCCCCGGCCCAGGACGTTCCGGTGGAGAACGTGCTCGCGCTGGCCGACCCCGCACCCGATCCGGCCGAACACGCGGAGCGTCGCAGTGACCGCGGCCTCGTCCGGCGTGCGCTCGAACGGTGCAGCGAGCTGCATCGCGAGATCCTCGTACTGCGCGACATCCAGGGCATGGCGCTGCAGGACGTGGCCGAGCTGCTGGGAATCCCGGGCGGCACGGCGAAGTCCCGCGCTGCACGGGCCCGGGCGGAGCTGGCGCGGGCAGTCCTCGCACTCGAGGACGAAGAGGCGCGGTCGATGGGAGAGGAGGGAGCGCGATGAACTGCGAAGGACTGCACGAGCATCTCGACGCCTACCTCGCCGGAGCGCTCCGGGGCGACGCATCCGCTGCCGTCGACGCGCATCTGGCCGCGTGTGCCGAGTGCCGCTCGGTGGTCGCGGTCGTGCGCGGCGGCGATCGGCCGTCGATCGTGCAATCGGTCCTGGCGAGCACCACCGGCCGGACCTGTTCCCGCGTGCAGGAGGAGCTGGCTGCCGATGGCCACGAGGTGTTCCTGCAGGACCACGTGGCCGAGTGCGCCCACTGCCGACGCTTCGCCCGCGCCCTGGCCCGGTGTCGGCGGATCCTGCCCGAACTCTCCGAGTTGGAGCCCGATGCCGACTTCGCCTCGGACGTCGTCATGTCGACGGTCGATCGTCCCTCGCTGAGGCACGTGGCGTGGCGACGGGCAGTGGACCGCTGGAACGGATGGATCGATCGCCCGCGAGCCGCGCGCGATCTCGCCGTGATCGTGACGGCGGTGCTGGTGCTCCTGACCTCGAGTCCCTTCGCGCCCTTCCCGCAGCTACCGGGCCGCGCGCTCGACGCCGTGCGTGGCACGGTGGCGGTTCCCGGACGGGCCGCCGACGCCGCGTGGAGTTCCGTGGTCGCCACGCCGACCGTCCGCCACCACGGCCCGCGCCTGATCGAGGAGCTCGACCGTCTCGGCGACGGCCTGGCGCGCGCCGGCACCGGGTTCCTGATCGGCGACGCCGATCGCGTCGTCGAGGGTGCCAGCGAGATCGAGTGCGGGCTGCAGGGTCTGTGGCTGGGACTGCGGTCTCCGGAGGAGCGTCTCGACGGACCGTGTGCACGTGCCCCGGGAGGACGAGCGTGAACGACGAACCGCGGAACGACCCGAACGCGGGGCATTCCCGCTGGGACAACTGGTCGGAGTCGGACAGCGGTCACGACACCGCCGCTCCACCGGCCGAGGAGAAGTCCGCCGTGCTGGCCGCCCTGCTGGGATTCCTGCCGGGTGTCGGTCATCTGTACGTGGGCGCGATCCGGCGGGGTCTGGTATTCGCCGGGGCCTTCGTGGTGCTCCTCTTCTCGCTCAACACCTACGAGTTCCGTCCCCTGTACCCGCTGTTCTCCCTGGCCCTGCCCTTCCTGGTCGTCTACAGCGTGGTCGACGCGGGCCGGGCGGCGCGCGCGATCAACCACGCACGCCGGCTGGGACGCCCGGCGCCACGCTTCGGCGTGCCCTGGGTCGACGACCGTGGCACCGGCGACGGACGCATGTCGGGATGGATCCTCATCGGCATCGGCGTGCTCCTGCTCGGCGTCACCCGCTTCGACATGGATCTGCGCTGGATCGTGGAGTGGTGGCCCGCGATCCTGATCGTCCTCGGTGCGCGGATGATCGGCCGGAGCCGTCAGGACTGAGGCGGTTCGGTGCTCTCGTCGCTCTGCGTCGAGAGCAGGGTGCGGATCCGCTCCCGTGAGCCCATGAGGGTCCGCAGGGCCGAGTCCGGATCGGCGGCCGCCGGTCGCGGTGTTCGCTCGGCGACCTCCAGCTTGGGCCACAGCTGTTGGCGGACGTCGGCGGGCAGGACGCCGTCGAGGTATTCCAGCGCGGTTCCCCGGAGCTGGGGATCCCGCGTGAGAATGCCTTCGAGGCACAGGCCCAGGGCCTCGTGCGGCAGGACCAGTCCCAACAGACAGAACACGTGTCGGAGTCCCGCGGGGGCCTTGCGCACCGCGGGCGAGTCGACGAACCGCGGTCCGCGGTCCTGACCGTCGAGCAGACGGTGGGAGCGCCACAGGGTGTCGGGAACGGCCACCTCGCGTCGCACGTGGTCCATGATCCGGTCGCGCGCGACGGCGGTTCCGTCGTGGACGTGATGACGTGCCAGGGCCTGTCCGCACTGGAAGCGGATCTCGAAGCGGTCGGCCTCCAGACCACGCAGCAGCGCCTCGCGGACCCACGGTTCGTGATGATCGGGAAGTGCGCGGGGCGCCCGACGCCGGACGCTGAAGTCCTCGGCCTCGTCGAGCAGTGCGGACAGCAGGGGTCCGGTGGCGCGCGGACCGGTGTGGCGCAGGCTCTCGATGGCGGTCTCGGCCACGGCGTCCCACGCGAGGAGCGGAACCACGTGGCCGACCAGCTCCGGCGCGAGCGGTGTCGAGGCCGCGAGCGTGCGGACGACGACCTTCGCGTCGCGATTGCGCAGACCTTCCACGGTCTTCAGGACCGGGTCCTCGGTCGGCGGGGAGGGGCGGGGCGGCTCGGGTTCGGTCGCGGGGTCCGGATCGGCCGGACGGGTCCGCAGGACCATGGTGCGCGTGGCGGTGTCGACGACCTCGTCGAGCTCCAGCTTCACGTGTTGCCGCATCAGGCTGCGTTCGAGCGCGTCGATGTAGCCACGGTGCAGGCGCACGGCCATCAGCAGACCGAGGACGCCGGTGATCGCGGTCGTCGCCAGCAGAATCGTGTGCAGGGTCTCGCCGGGAGCCGTCACGGGAAGGGCCAAGAGCAGGACCTGGACCGTCAGTGCGCCGAGAGCATCGCCGAAGCGTTCCCCGCCCACGTCGATCAGACTCTTCGAGGCGCGCTTCTCGTCGGGCGCGAGCGGCGTGTAGAGCGGCTCGTAGGCCGAACGGAAGAGAGAGCTGCGCAGTCCGCTCTCGGCCGCCCGTGCGATCGCCGCCACCGGCCACAGGGGCACCAGCAGGAGCGTGACCGCTCCCAGAGCGAGCCCGGCGGGCAGCGTGGCCAGGGTCCGGGCCAGTCCGGCGTGGCGCAGGAGCACCGGCGCGAAGGCCGATTGCAGCAGGAAGGTCAGCAGGGCGCTCCCGGTGTGGAAGGCGCCGAAGAACGTGACCAGTCCGATGGCCTGTGTCCCGTCGCCGAAACGCTGCTGGGCGAAGTCCTTGAAGACGTAGTCGAGGCAGGCCGCACCCGCGGTGAGAAGGATCACGATCACGGCGAGGTCTCGCACGAAACCCTGCCGCCGCAGCACCTGCCAGCCCTGGCCGACCGGGCCCGGCTCGTTCTCCTCGTCGGCCGAGGTCGAGCCCGAGCGCCCGAAACGATGCACGACCACCGCGGCCACCAGGTGCAGCGCGGCGAGCAGCACCAGCAACCACTGGGCGCCGACGGCGTGGCCCGCTACGAGTGCGACCACGCCCCCCGCCAGACCACCGAAGGTCGCGCCGGTGCCGATACGCCCCGCGCTCCGGCGCGCCGTGCGGGGATCGAAGCGCTCGTTCACGACCGACCAGAAGCCCGAGACCAGGAGCGCCCCCGTCGCGGCCACCAACAGGTAGTAGCCCACCGCGGCCGGGGCGGGAGCCACGCGGGCCCATGCGAAGACCCCGAGCTGCAGGACACCGCTCGCGACCAATGCGGCCGGCACCACGCGTGCCGGACCGAAGCGGGCGATCAGACGGCCGGCCCCGAGCACGAACACCACCGTGACCACCGCCGCCGCAGCCAGGGTGCGGGGCAGCAGCGACACGTCGAAGTTCTCGAGGAACAGCGTGTCGCGCGTGGTCTTCGCGCCCACCTGCTGCGCGATCAACAGCGCCGCGCACAGACTGGCGGCACCGATCGCGTGGGAAGTGGACTCGCGGTCGCTCATGCCGACTCCCGCGGTTGCCGGTGGAAATGCTGCCCGGTATGGTAGACCGAAAGCACGCTTTCGTCGGCGCCGGTCTCGGCGGTGCCCGGATCACCCCCTCGCGATCGCGAAGCCCCACCCCCGCCCGCACGACCGCGCCGGCCCGGACGGCCGCGCGGGGAGGTCATCCCATGGACGAATCGGCCGCCCCTTCCCTGCTCGACCTGCATCCCTCGACGGGGAGTTTCCTCGACGACGTCCGCGCGGGGCTCGAGTCCGATCCCCGGACCCTTCCGTGCAAGTACTTCTACGACGCGAAGGGTTCGCGCCTCTTCGACCGCATCACCGAGCTCGACGAGTACTACCCGGCACGGACCGAGGTCGCGATCCTCGAGTCGAACATGGACGACATCGTCGAGAGTCTCGAGGACGACCCGCTCGTGATCGAATTCGGCAGCGGGAACAGCTCGAAGACGCGCCTGCTGCTCGACCACCTTCCCGAGGCGGCCGGCTACGTTCCCGTGGACATCTCTCGGGACCATCTCGTCGACGCGGCGGCCCGGTTGCAGGGACGGTATCCCGACCTGGAGATCCTGCCGGTCTGTGCCGACTTCACCGAACCGATTCCGATCCCGGAACCGAAGCACCGGCCCGGCCACCGGGTGGTCTTCTTCCCGGGCTCGACCATCGGCAACTTCACGCGGGACGAGGCCGAGCACTTCCTGCGGACCGTCACCGAGGACTGCGGCGACGACGGCGGCCTGCTGGTCGGGGTCGATCTCAAGAAGGATCCCCGGCGCCTCGAACGGGCCTACGACGACCGGGAGGGCGTCACTGCGGCCTTCAACCTGAACCTGCTCGATCGCATCAACCGGGAGCTCGGCGCCGACTTCGACGTCGACGCCTTTCGTCATCGCGCGATCTGGAACGCGGATCTGGGCCGGGTGGAGATGCATCTCGAGTCGCTGCGCGATCAGGAGGTCCGTCTGGACGGACGGACCTATCGTTTCGCGGCGGGTGACACGATCCACACCGAGAATTCGCACAAGTACGAGGTGGACGAGTTCGCGGCCATGGCGCGCGCCGCGGGACTCCGGCTGGCGAAGGTGTGGACCGACCCCGACGAGCAGTTCAGCGTGCACCTGTACTGGGTCGACCGGGCGGCGGCCTGAGTCGCCGTCCCTGGGTCACGTGTCGCGGAATCGGTCGGGCAACGAGAGCTTCGCGGCGATGAAGTGACGGTGCGACAGGAGCAGCCCGCGGCCGATGCGGCGCACCTCCTCGATCTCGTCGAAGCTCGCCCGGCCGTCACCGGCGGCCACGAGGAACACGGCGGCCAGGAAACGCTGGCGGCCGTCTTCATCGGTGACGTCGACGAAATCGCGCATCAGCGTGTGCAGGTCGACACCCCGAGCGGTCTCGTCGAGGGCGAGGTCGGCGACGAGCGTGGCGGCGTTCTCGCCCAGGCCCCACTGCTGGGTGAGTGCGCCGATCAGGGCCTGCCGCTCCCCGGACTCGACCACGTCGTCGAGGCGCACGAGGTGGGCCAGGATTCCGGCACCCAGGGCCAGCCGGCGGAGGGTGGTGTCGTCGGGGTAGGGCTCGTCGTCGGGCCAGTGCGAGCGCAAGCGGCTCTCGAGGGCCAGACGAATCTCCTCTTCCCGGCCCATCGTCTGGCGCAGCCGGCCGGCGTGGCGCCCGAGGGATCCGCCGAAGGCCCGGCGGAAGCGTCCGATCCACCCGCCCTCTCCCGTCTCGTGGGCGGCTTCGGCGCTGGCGGCGTCGACGGCGGCCAGCGCGTCGGCCAGGGCCCGTCCCTCGTCGCTCTCCGGTCCCACGCGATCCATGAGCTGTTGCAACGCCTCGCGCGCCCGCAGACGCGTGTCCGGATCGCCCAGGGCGGCCTCGAGCTCGCGGACCAGGGTCTCGCGGTGGGCGGGGTCGAAGGGACGGCCGAGCTCGCTGCGCAGCGCGCGCCAGGTGTCGGCGTCGAGGTCCGGCATCGAGAACAGCAGGTCCTCGAGGGCGACCCGTTCGTCGGCGCTGAGCTCGCCGTCGGCCCAGGCCGATGCGATGAGGACCCGGCCCAGGGTCAGCGCGAAGGGTGTGCTCACGGCAGATCTCCCGATCGTGGAGGAAGGACCGTTCCGAAGATACGGACGAACCGGAGCACGTCGACCGTCGGGAGCCGGGGCAGGGACTTGACCGGGAGCCGGGGGGGCGCCACCATGCCGCTCGCCCACGCTTCCCCGGGAATCGACTCATGCCGCGCACGCACCCCTCCGCCGCCCGATGGACGCATGCCGCCCTGCTCGGCTGCGCCGCGGCGACCGCGGTCGGCTGCGGGGCGGAGCCGAACGCCGGCGGTGCGCGTCCCCCGTTCGTGACGCTCGAGCCGGGGCTGGAGGTGGTCCGGCGCTGGCCCGAGGGCGGTGCGCAGGGTCGCCAGGATCCCGTGACGCTGGTCCACGTCGACCCCGCCCGCTTCGAGATGCGTCTGCTGACCGCGGCCGAGCACGGAGGCGCGCGTCCGGTCGACCGGTGGGTCGAGGACTTCGACCTCGTCGCGGCGATCAACGCCTCCATGTACCTGCCGAACGAACGCAGCACCGGCTACATGGTCGACGACGAGCGGGTGAACAACCCCGCGGTGAATCCACGGTTCGGAGGGATCCTGGCCTTCGGGGCCCGGAGCGACGACGTGCCGCCCTTCCGGCTGGTGGGTCTGGAGTGCGGTGGCGTGACGTTGGAGGACCTGCAGCGAGACTACCGCGCGATCGTGCAGAACTATCGGCTGCTCGATTGCCGCGGCGAGCCGATCCCGTGGCAGGACCGCAAGCTCTACGCGACGGCGGCGATCGGCGTCGACCAGCGGGGATGGCTCGTTCTGGTGCACAGCGGCGCACCCCAGCAGACGGCGGATCTGGCGCGGTGGTTGGCGCGCGAGGACTGGGGCCTGGTGGCCGCCCACTTCGTCGAGGGGGGACACGATGCCTCGCTCTACGTGACCGGTGGCCGCGAGACGATCTCGGTGGTGGGCCGCTACGAGGGCACGGCCGCTCCCCGCGAGTTCCGCGAGGTGCCGAACGTGCTGGGTGTGGTCCGTCGGGGAACGGCGCGATGAATGGCTCCCGGAGCCGGACGATCCTGGTGGCCGTCCTGGTCCTGCTGGCCGGTTGCGGCCGTGCCGAACGCCGCGAACCCTTGATCGATCCGAGCCTGGGACCGCCGAACGTGCTGTTCCTCGTGCTCGACACCTTCCGGGCCGACCATCTGGGCGTGTACGGCGCGACCGAGGTCGAGACGCCGAACCTCGACGCCTTCGCCGAGGAGGCGATCGTCTTCGACGACGCCGCGTCGACGTCGACCTGGACGCTGCCGAGCATGTCGTCGGTCTACACGGGACGCGAGCCCCAGCACCACACGGCGATCGGCGGCGAGCGCCTGCGGATCCCCGAGTCGATGCCCGTCATGGCCGAGATCCTGCGCACGCGCGGCTACGAGACCTGGGGTCTGGTCGCGGTCGACTACCTGGGCAAGGGCTTCGGCATGGACCGCGGTTTCCAGCAGTTCCGGGCGCAGGTCACCGGCCCGGTCAGCACGCGGCTACGGAACTACCAGTCGAGGGTGGCGGGCACGCTCTCGGTTCCCCCTCGCGAACCCTGGTTCGGACTCGTCCACTACTTCGACGCCCACGACCCCTACCGCCCGCCGAAGCCCTTCGATCGCATGTACTACGAGGGCGAGCCCGACTCGATCCCCGACGATCCGGTGCGCTCGATCGACGTCATCTACAGCGACCGCAATCGCATCGCGCAGAATCCGCGCAAGCGCTACCGGTGGATGCGGGACGTGAAGGACCTGCTGTTCCCGGTGAAGCAGTACGCCGCGGGCGTGACCTATCTCGACGATCATCTCGGCCAGGTGTTCGAGCGGCTGCGCAACAACGGACATCTCGACGACACGATCGTGGTCGTCCTCGCCGACCACGGAGAGCACCTGACCGAGCACGACGTCTACTTCACGCACCGTCTGCCCTACGCCGAGGTCCTGCAGGTCCCCCTCATGATCCGCCTGCCGGGCGGTCGGCTCGGCGGAACGCGCGTGCAGGATCCGGTGAGCCTGGTCGACGTGCTGCCCACGCTCATGGAGCTGTTGGACCAACCGCTGGAGAGCCCGGTGGACGGGGTGAGTCTGGTGCCCGCGATACGCGGCGACGACCTCGGCGAGCGGCTGCTCTTCGCCGAGTACGGGGCCGGCAGCCGGAACTGGGCCAAGTCGGTCTGGAACGCGCAGTGGCGCTACACCGAAATGAGCCTCGACGGCGTGCAGACGGCCGAACTGTTCGACCGACGGTCCGATCCGCGCGAAGAGGAGGACCTGGCCGACATCCGGCCGGAGGTGGTCGGCACCCTGCGCGCGGCGCTCGACCTGCACTTCGGTCCGGAGCGCCGCGTGGTCGCGACCGAGGACGATCGGCCCGCCGACACCATGGACCCCGAGACCGAGGAGCGCCTGCGCGCCCTGGGTTACATCGAGTGAACCGGAGCCGCACCGACCTCTTGCGGCCCTGGTGCAAGTGCACTACTCAATACCTACCAATCAGTAGACTTTCGCGCCGGATCCGCCAGCGCGCGGTGACGGCCGTCCCATGACGACCCGTGGAGGACGTCCGATGCCCTACGATCCGATGCTCGTCGCACCCATGCGCGAGGAACTCACCCGACTCGGTGTGCAGGAGCTGTTGACCGCGGGCGAGGTCGACGAGTGGTTCGCGAACGAGCAGGGCACCGCACTGCTGATCGTGAACTCGGTGTGCGGCTGCGCCGCGGGCCAGGCGCGCCCGTCGGTGGCCGTGGCCCTGCAGCACGGGAACCGACCCGACCGCGTGGCGAGCGTCTTCGCCGGTCAGGACGTCGAGGCCACCGAGAAGGCCCGTTCCCATTTCGCCGACTTCCCGCCGTCGAGCCCGTCGATGGTCCTGTTCAAGGATGGTGAGCTCGTGCACTTCGTGCCGCGCCACCGGATCGAGTCGCGTTCGGCCCAGGAGATCGCCGACGAGTTGACCGAGGCCTTCGACAAGTTCAGTGCAGCCGGAGCCTGATCGTGGGCACCTTCCACGAGGGCAAGGGGCAACTGCACGGGATCACCGTGGTGGTCGACACGGACGGCCCGGAGGTCTGGGTCGGCCGGTGCGACACGATGACCGTCGATCGCATCGTCCTGCTTGGCGCCGATCGGCACGACGAGTCCGAGGGCGCCTCGAGCAAGCAGGAGTGGATCGAACGCGTGGCGACGGTCGGCTTCTTCCCTCGCCACGACCGCGTCGTGCTCGAACTGGGCTCGGTGATCAGCGTGAAGCGCCTGGGCGAGATCGCCGCGTGACATCCGGGCATGGCCGGTGTTCGCTGGACCCCGCCTCCGCGGATCGGAGGCGGGGTTCGTCGTTTCGTCGTCTCGTCGTCCGGAGTCCGACCGGTGGTGCGCCTCTTCCTGACGATCGCGGTGCTCGTGTTCTCGGTCCCCGCCCGGCCGGCGTCGGTGTCCTTCGACGCCGCGGGGGACCCGGCCGAC
The DNA here is from genome assembly GCA_035268685.1 of Candidatus Krumholzibacteriia bacterium. Classification (NCBI taxonomy): domain Bacteria; phylum Candidatus Krumholzibacteriota; class Candidatus Krumholzibacteriia; species Candidatus Krumholzibacteriia bacterium. Next base: position 32,778 of record DATFKK010000037.1, read on the forward strand.
CGTTCGGCGAAGTTCCGACTGCACGTCGATCTCCCGGTGCTCCGTGTGCAGCACACCACGGTCGGCGCCGTCTACGGGCAGCGCTCGTTCTGGGACGTCGACGACGACGACGATCCCTTCCGCGTCGAGACGAACTTCCGGCCCGAGGTGTATCTGCAGACCTCGGCGGCTTCGTGGAGGTGGAGGGGCAGCTACGTCCACGAGTCCAACGGTCTCGAGCAGGGGCTCTCACGCGGATGGAACCGGGTGGTCCTGACCGTGGAACGGCGGTCGGGGTCCTGGCGTGTGACGGCGGCGGCGTGGATCGGCTTCCGGGTCGAGGACACCAACCCCGATCTCCGTCGCACCGTGGGCGACGGGGAGATCCACCTGCGCGGCGACGAGCAGTCGTTCCTGGCGCCCGCGTTCCGGGCCCGCTGGTCGCTCGACCCGGTCGACGACTCGCCGGTCACCAGCATCCGGGCAGCGCTCAGGCTCCCCCTGCCGCACCGGGTCGTCCCCGATCGACGCGTGCGCTTCCTGGTGGAAGTCTTCTGGGGTCGAGGCGAGATGCTGCACGACGACGCACGGATCACCCGTGCGCTGCGGCTGGGCGTGACGCTGGACCGCTGACGCGACACGGTTGCTTCGCTCGCCGACCGCGCTAGACTCCCTCCGAGTCCCGGATCGTTCCCATTCCGCAGGAGCCCCGCCATGCCCACCGTCGTTCTGCTGCGCCACGGTCAGTCCGAATGGAACCTCTCGAACCGCTTCACGGGTTGGACCGACGTGGGTCTGACCGAGCAGGGCGAGGCCGAAGCCCTCGAGGCCGGCCGGATCCTGAAGGCGGAGGGCTACGACTTCGACATCGCCTTCACCTCGGTTCTGCGGCGTGCGATCAAGACGCTGTGGATCACGCTCGAGGAGATGGGACTGGAGTGGATCGACGTGGAGCGTCACTGGCGCCTGAACGAACGGCACTACGGCGCCCTTCAGGGTCTGAACAAGGCGGAGACCGCCGAGGAGCACGGAGACGAACAGGTCCTGATCTGGCGGCGCAGCTACGACGTGCCGCCGCCCGCGCTCGAGCCCGACGACGAGCGTCACCCCTCCCACGATCGGCGCTACGACCACCTGACCAGGGACGAGTTGCCGCTCACCGAGTGTCTGAAGGACACGGTGGAGCGCTTCCTGCCGTACTGGAGCGATCGCATCGCGCCGACGGTGCGCAGTGGCAAACGTGTCCTGATCTGTGCCCACGGGAACTCCTTGCGTGCCCTGGTGAAGTACCTCGACGACGTCAGCGACGACGAGATCGTCGGTCTGAACATTCCGACCGGCGTGCCCCTCGTCTACGAGCTCGACGATGCGTTGCAGCCGATCAAGAGTTTCTACCTGGGCGATCCGGAAGCGGTGGAGGCTCGGGCCAAGGCCGTGGCCGAGCAGGCGAAGAAGAAGTAGCCGCGGCGGATCTGTCCGCTCCGATGACGTTCTCGCGCCGATCCGCGCCTGGGCGTTGACCCGGGGGCGGATCGATCGCTAGCGTGTGCGCACTCGACCTCCCGGGGAGGATGCGCTCATGCGTTCCCCCGTCGTTCCCGTCCTCGTCGTCCTGTCGATCTCGGCGTTCGCACTCGTTCCCGGTTGCGGTGACGACGCCTTGCCCGACGATCCGCGTGGGGACACCTCGGCGCCGCAGCCGACGGTCGATCCCGCGGTGGTCGAACTCCATGCCGTCAGCTCCGAGGTGCTCGGACGTGCGCGCGCGCTCGGCGTGAGCGGCGACGAGTTCCTCGCCCTGTACGATTCCGCCGATCCGCGGGCCCTGGCGAAACGGCTCGGCTTCTCGCTGGCCGAAGAGCAGGACCTCGTGGCTCGCATGGTGCAGGCCCGCGACGACCTGTTCGCGCGTCACCCCGAGTTCGTGGAGCAGGCCCGGCGCGCGGCGCCCTGCACCGACTGCGAACGCGAGGCCGTCGCTCTCGTCGCGAACGCCCTCGACGCACCCGCGCCGGACGAACTCGCACGGCTGCAGATCGTCTGCGACATCCCGGGCCTGATCGGAGACCTCTACGGCTGCATGCGCGCGAGCCTCTGGTCGACGGGCTGCGCGCAGCGGGCGATCTGCACCAACTGCGACGGGTCCGCACTCGATGCCCTGTGCAGCTTCTGACGCGATGTCTCAGTCGTCCCGGGCGCCGTCCTCGATCCACGTACGGATGGTCGTGATCCGGAGACTGTCGAGCGAGCCGAACAGGGGCATGCGGTTGCCGACGTCCGGGTCGCCGATCAGCTTCAGGTACAGCAGCGAGGAATCCGGTTCTCCCGGGACGACGCGGATCCGGTCGGCGTAACCGTCGGCCGGAACGCCCACCAGTCCGGCGTGGCTCGCGCCGGGCGACAGGTCGAGGTTTCCGTTGAGCGTCGGCGGGCTGTGGCAGGCCTGGGTGCAGCGCAGGTCGAAGATCGGCTGGACGTCGGCTTCGAAGCCCACGCCGGCCGGCTCGGGCCCGACCGGATCGTCGGTGTCGTCGTCGCCGCACCCGGCGGCGACGAGGGCGAGCACGACGAGACACGCCGACAACGAGGCCCGGTGACGGCGCACCACGGGTCTCCCGTGGGCGAGGAGGGGTGCGGGGGAGTCCATGGCAGGAGTCTACCGCAGGAAGTCCGGCCACGGCGACCATCGCCGTCGCCGAACGATCGTGCTAGATACGACGGCATGGCCGAACTGCTCCAGATGCGCGGCGTGGGTGCCCACGCCGGACCGCGGGTCCTCTTCCGCGGGATCGACCTGACCCTCCACTCCGGTGACCGTCTGGGTCTGGTCGGACCGAACGGGGCGGGCAAGTCCACGCTGCTTGGCATGCTCGCGGGGGAGGAAGAGCCCTGGGAGGGCGCCCTCAGCGCGCGGCGCGGTCTGCGGGTGGCGTGGTCGCGCCAGGAAGTCGAACTCGACGACCGCGTCGCCGTGGTCGACGTCGTCACCGCCCGGTTGCGGCGCGATCCGGGTCCCCCCGTGGGGACCGACCCCGAGGTGGCCGCGCGCCGCACCCTGGGTCGCTGCGGCTTCGACGACGTCGATGCCCGCGTGTCGAGCCTGTCCGGGGGATGGAAGCGCCGCCTGGCCCTGGCCGCGGAGTTGGCGACCGGCGCTGATCTCCTGTTGCTCGACGAGCCCACGAACCACCTCGATCTCGAGTCGATCGAATGGCTCGAGCGGACCCTCGTCGGCCAGCGCGTGACCTGTGTCGTGATCAGCCACGACCGCCGCTTCCTCGAGACCGTGGCCACGCGCGTCGCCGAGATCGATCCACGGCATCCCGGCTCGTTCTTCGTCTGCGACGGTCATTACAGTGATTTCCTCGAGCAGCGTACCGCGGCCCTCGAGCAGTTGCAGCGCACCGAAGACTCGCTCTCGGCCCAGGTGCGCGAAGAGATCCGCTATCTGCGGCAGGGGCCCAAGGCGCGGCGCAGCAAGTCGCAGACCCGGGTCGACCGCGCGCACGCCACGATCGCCGAACTCGACCGGGTCCGGTCGCTCAATCGTGAGGACCGTGTCGAGGGCTCGTTCACCGACACCGGCCGGCGCACGCGCCGTCTGCTCGTCGCGGAGGGCGCTCGGCAGGAGATCGGTGGCAGCCTCTGCTTCGAGGAGCTCGATCTGGTTCTCGGTCCCGGCCGCCGAGTCGGTCTGGTCGGACCGAACGGCAGTGGGAAGACGACGCTGCTGCGCACACTGCTGGGCGAGATCCCGCCCGAGGAGGGCCGGGTCGACGGGGCGCCCGGTGTCCGTGTCGTCTACTTCGACCAGGAGCGCGAAGAACTCGACGAAACGGTGACCGTGGCCGAGGCCCTCTCGCCGGAGGGCGACCACGTCGAGGTGGCCGGCCGGCGCATGCACGTGAAGAGCTTCGCGCGGCAGTTGCTCTTCCGCGACGACCAGCTCGCCCAGCCCGTCCGCACGCTCTCGGGCGGGGAACGCGCTCGCGTGCTCGTGGCCCGGCTCATGCGCACCCCTGCCGACGTCCTCCTGCTCGACGAACCCACGAACGATCTCGACATTCCGACCCTCGAACAGCTCGAGCGCAGTCTGCTGGACTTCGAGGGCGCGGTCGTCCTGGTCTCGCACGACCGTTTCCTCGTGGACCGGGTGACCACCGACCTGATCGCCCTCGACGGCCACGGTGGCTGGCGCGAGTTGGCCGACCTGTCGCAGTGGGAGGAGATGCGCACCGAACTCCGCCGAGCGGAGACCGAGCGGGCGGGGACGCAGCGGAACCCGTCGACCGCCGTGACGGACACGGCGACTCCCTCGAAGTCCGCGTCGCGGCCGGCCAAGTTGTCGTACAAGGAGAAGCGGGAGCTCGAGTCCATGGAGCCGACGATCCTCGAGGCCGAGGAGCGCGTCGAAGCGCTGGAAGCGCTCAGCCAGGACCCGGCCACGCTCGCCGAGCCCGAGCGCATGCACGAGGTCTACGCCGATCTGAAGGAAGCCCAGGACACCGTGGAGGCGCTGTACGCACGTTGGAGCGAGCTCGAGGAGAAGGCGCCGTGACCGCTGCGGTGATCCGGTGGCTCGCCGACGATGCCCGCGCGGCGACCGAGATCGAGACGATCCTCGATCGGCGCGAGGTGGAGCGTGGTCGCGTCGAACTCTCCGGGGTCGCCGGTCTGACGCGCGCCGAGATCGAGATCGATTCCCATGGGTCGACGCTGCGTGCCGAACTCCTGGCCGCTGCCCGCGAGCACACCTTCAGCGTCGGGTTGGTCCCGGCCGTGCACCGGGACGTGGCACCGGGCTGGATCGCCTTCGACGCCGACTCGACCCTGGTCGATGCCGAAGGGATCGACCGACTGGCCGAGCGGGCGGGGGTCGGACCCGCGGTCTCCGCACTCACCGCCCGCGCCATGCGCGGTGAGCTCGACTACGAGGCGTCGCTGCGCGAACGGACGAAGCGCCTGGCGGGGCTGGCCTGGAGCGAGGTCGAGGCCGAGGCCGCGGACCTTCCACTGGTCCCGGGAGCCATCGAGGCCGTGTCGACCGCCCGCGACCGGGGCTGGCACGTGGCGGTGATCAGTGGAGGCTTCCTGCCACTCGTCGAGGCCGTCGCCCGCCGCCTGCGGCTCGACCATGCCACGGCCCACGAGCTCGAGGTGATCGACGACCGGCTGAGCGGACGGATCTGCGGGCCGGTGATCGATGCGGCCGCCAAGGCGTCGATCCTCGACCGGCTGCGCGCCGGTCGGCCGGCGATCGCGGTGGGCGACGGCGCGAACGACGCCCCGATGCTCGCTTCGGCCGGACTGGGTGTGGCCTTCGGGTCGAAGTCCGTGCTCGACGCCGTGGCCGACGTCGTCGTGCACCGGCACGACCTGCGCGCCACGGTGGCCCTGGCCCTTCCGTCGTCGGGGCACCCACGTCCGTCACGGTGATGGTCGACGAGCCGCGGGTGCGGCGGAATCACAGCCGCACGAACTGGTCGACGACCAGCACGCCCAGCAGGACCGGCAGGTAGATCAGCGTACCGAAGAAGTATCCTCGGGCCCACCGGGGTCCGGAATCCGGGCGCATCCCCCACAGGGCGCCGATCAGCGATCCCGCGGCCAGGAGCAGCGCGGTGATCGTGTAGAGCGGCCCGCCCACGTGGTAGAGGATCGGCAAGAGGCTGGCGACGATCAGGCCCAGGCAGGTCCCGAACATGTGCCAGATACTGTGGCGATGGCCGTACTCCACCGGCAGGACCTTGAGTCCGGCCGCGTCGTACTCGTCGCGCCGGAAGATGCTGATGGCGATGAAGTGGGGAATCTGCCACAGGAACAGGATGGCGAAGAGCGCCAGGGCCGGGCCCTCGAGGGCCCCCGTCGCGGCCGTCCACCCCATGAGCACCGGGGTCGCGCCGGGAACGGCACCCACGTAGACGGCGGCCACACTGCGCCGCTTGAGCGGTGTGTAGGCGAACAGATACACGACCCAGGCCATCAGTCCGAGTCCGGCGGTGAGCAGGTTGACGCGCCAGGCCAGCAGCGGTAGCGAGACCAGCAGCAGCACCACACCGAAGACCAGCGCCACGCGCGGCGACATGCGACCGGTCGGCAGCGGCCGGTCGGCCGTGCGACGCATCAGGCCGTCCACGTCGCGCTCCAGGTACATGTTCAGGGTCGTGCCCGAAGCGACGACCATGGCCGTCAGCAGCATGGCCTCGACAGCCTCGACCATCGGCAGGTCGACGGGGGCCACCAGGATGCCCACGCCCGTGGTGAACAGGACGAGCGTGGCCAGACGGGGCTTGGTGAGCTCGACGAGATCGACGAGGAACTGCATGGGGCGCGTCTCGCAGGCCGGAGGTGCACCGGCGCCGGGCGGCCCTGGTGCAGATGGACTAGTTAGCGGGCGGGTGGCGCCCCGGCAAGGACCGGGGCACCGTGGACCCTCGCGTGGCACCTAGGGGTAGGTCGGAAGCGTGCCTTCCTCTTCCATCTTCTCGAGTTCCTCGAGGGGCTTCGCGGTGGGCAGTGGGTCGATCTTCTCGACGATCGTGTCGTACTGCTCGCACTCCTCCTCGTTGATCTCGGTCCAGTGGGCCCACTTCTCGGGGACCTCGTCCTCCGGATAGATCGCGCTGACCGGGCATGCGGGCACGCAGGCATCGCAGTCGATGCAGGTCTCCGGGTTGATGTACAGCATGCGCGGGCCGATGTGGAAGGCCTCGACGGGGCACACCTCTGCGCAATCGGTGTAGCGGCAGTCCACGCAGTACTGCGTCACGACGTAGGTCATCGGATCTCCTCGAGTCCAGAACGGGCGAGTCGGGGCGGTCGTGGATCCGGTCCGGGTCCGGACCGCCTCGCCAGGGCTTGAATCGACGGTCCCGGAGCGGAGCACCGGGCGTCCGAAAGGTATCACGCCGCAGCCGGATTGCAGCACCCGATGGGGCGCAGTGGGTCAGCCCGCGGCGGCGGTTGCCAGTTCCGCCGACGGAAACCACTGGTAGAGCATGAAATACACGAGTACGCCGGTCACCGACACGAACATCCAGATCGGCCAGGTGACGCGCGCGACCCCGCGGTGACGCTCGAATCGGCCCCGGAGGGCGAACCACAACGTGGCGAGGATCAGCGGAACCTGCACGGTGGCCAGGATCACGTGCGGGATCAGGATCGCGAAGTACACCGTGCGAGCGGTGCCCTGATGCGTGAACGGGACGGATCCGAACCCGAAGTGGTAGATCAGATAGCTGGTCAGGAAGGCGGCGCTGACGGCGGTCGCGGACAGCATGAGCTTCTTGTGCCGCTCGACGTCGCCCCGCTTGATCGCCACGAAGGCGAGAACCAGGAGAACGGCGGCGATGGTGTTCAGGGTGGCGTTCAGCGCCGGGAGATCGCGGACGTCCAAGATGGGGCCTTTCGGCGACATGTGGATGGGGCTCGGCGCTACGCAAACTCGCGAGAGTGGAGTTCGCCACTGCGTGGCGCGCGGATTCCGACCCATGGCACCGTTCTTGATACATGGTGTTATCTTGATCAATGCTTTATATATGATCCTTCCGAGAGTCCACGAGGAGGTCCGTGCCATGTTCAAGTCCCTCTACGACGCGTTGCGTGCCAAGGACCTCCTGGCGCCAGCGGTGGAGATCACCGACGAGAGCCTCGTCCTGGCCGGACGCTTCACCGAGCAGGTGTCGGGCGGTCTGCTCCTCGGTGAACCCGTCGAGCTCGACGTCATGGCCACCGATCAACAGATCAACGCGGCCGAGATCGAGGTGCGGCGCATGGTCTTCGAGCACCTGGTCATGCAGCCCAGCGTGGACCTGACGACCTCGGTGATCCTGTTGTCCACGATCGGTGACGTGGAACGCATCGGCGACTACGCCAAGAACATCGACCAGTTGCGGCCCCGGCTGCGGGGCGCGTGGCCCACGGGTGGGGGCTTCGATCATCTGGTCATGTATCGTGGCGAGCTGCTTTCGCTCTTCGACGACACCATCGAGACCATCCGCAAGGGCGACGTCGATCTGGGCACGCAGGTGATGGACCGTCAGCACGGCCTCGGCCGGCGTTGCGAGGATCTGGTCGACGGCTTTTGCCGGGACGAGAAGGTCCTGGGCTGCAATGCGGTGGTCGGTTCGTTGACCGCACGCTACTTCAAGCGCATCAGTGCCCACCTGTCGAACCTGGCCTCGGGTGTGGTGAATCCGATCGACCGGATCGGATTCGAGCCGGTGCGCGGCGACGGGTCCTAGAGCCCGGCCAACGGCACGGGATCCAGATAGTGCTGTCGGCGCGACCACGCGTCGCCCGCGCGCAGCACGAGCCCGCGGGCGAATTGGCGGGCGACTTCTGTGTCGGTCTCGCCCCGCTCCACCTGATCGATCAACACCCCCAGGCCGGCCCGTTCGTGCGCCGTGACGCCGTGCATGCGATCGAACAGCACGGCGAGGGCGCGCACGTGCCCGACCACGGTGGGATCGGCGTACATGCGTTCGGCGAGGAGCTGGCCGGTGGCCCGCAACGCGGCGTTGTCGGCGCCGCAGCGGTCGAAGGCGATCGGGGTCCGTTCGCGACACGCGAGGAGCAACGCGTGGCGATCGAGGAGATCGGCCACCGCTTCGGCGCGATCGACCGCGTCGGCGGGAAGGGTCGCGATCCGATGCCGCCACCGTGCCCGCGCCTGGGCCCGCTCGAGGAAGTGTCGGCGTCGTTCGGGCACCTGCACGTCGTCTTCGTCGCAGGTCGGCAGTTGGGGGGCGACGGCGAGCAGCCGTTCGGCGAAGAAGCCGCGGGCGCGGTCGATCGCCGTGCCGCCGTCGAAGACGTCGACGCCGTTCACGCCGCAGCTCGGGCTGCGGGCCTTGAACACGTAGCCGTCGAGGGCCTCGAGGTCGAGGTCGCCGAGTCTCTCGTCGGCCCAACCCTGCAGCCGTTCGGTGTGATCGGTCGTCGCCTCGACCTCGCGCACGCGGACCGAACCGTCGGCGCTCTCCAGCTGGATCTTCGGGCGGGGAACGCCGAGTCCGGCCTCGGCCTCGGGGCACACGCGCACCCACTCGACCATGGGACCGAAGCGGTCCGCCACCCAGTGGTCGTGCTCGTCCGACCCGTCGTAGCGAACCGCTTCGCCCAGTAGACAGCTGCTCACGCCCAGCCGGAGCCGGGTCCCGAGCGAGAGATCCATCTCCGCTCCCGTGCTCGCCCGCCGCGCACGGCGGGTGGCCGGATCAGCCCTGTTCCTTCTGGCGGATCAGGTTGAGGGCGCTGCCGGCGCGGAACCACTCGATCTGCTCGTCGGTCAGCGTGTGCTTCGCCTCGAAGCGATCCTCGCTGCCGTCGGCGTGCTTCAGGACGACGGTCACGTTCTTCTTCGGCGCGAGTTCGGTCAACCCGAGAATGTCGACCTGGTCGTCCTCCTGCACCTCGTCGTAGTCGGCGGGGTCGACGAAGGTCAGCGGCAGCACGCCCTGCTTCTTCAGGTTGGTCTCGTGGATGCGCGCGAAGCTGCGCACGAGCACCGCCCGGGCGCCGAGGTGCCGCGGCTCCATGGCCGCGTGCTCGCGGCTGCTGCCCTCGCCGTAGTTGTCGTCGCCCACGGCGATCCAGCCGATGCCCTTGTCCTTGTAGGCGCGGGCGATCTTGCTGTAGCCGTCGATCGAGCCGTCGAGCTGGTTCTTGCCCTTGCCGGGATCGTGGCCGAAGGCGCTGACCGCACCGATGAACATGTTGTCGCTGATGTTGTCGAGATGTCCGCGGAAGCGCAGCCACGGACCGGCCGGGCTGATGTGGTCGGTGGTGCACTTGCCCTGCGCCTTCACCAACACGCGCAGGTCGGAGAAGTCCTTGCCGTCCCACGGCTCGAAGGGTGTGAGCAGCTGCAGGCGCTTGCTGTCGGGCTCGACCACGACCTCCACGGCGCTGCCGTCGGCGGCCGGCGGCTGGTAGCCACGTTCGCCGGCGTCGAAGCCGCCTTCGGGCAGCTCGTTGCCGGTGGGCGGGTCGAGCTTCACCTGCTCGCCCTTCTCGTTGGTCAGCGTGTCGGTGAGCGGGTTGAAGCTCAGCCGGCCGCTCAGGGCGATCGCGGTGACGATCTCGGGGCTGCCGATGAAGGCCAGCGTGTCGGGATTGCCGTCGTTGCGCCGCGGGAAGTTGCGGTTGTAGCTGGTCAGGATCGAGTTCTTCGTGCCCTCGGGCACGTCGTCACGCTGCCACATGCCGATGCACGGACCACAGGCGTTGGCCAGGACCGTTCCACCGATCTCGGTCAGTTCCTGGAGCTGGCCGTCGCGGGCGATGGTCGCGCGGACCTGCTCGCTGCCAGGGGTGACCATGAACTGGGTCGCGGTCTTGAGGCCCTTGTCCCGGGCCTGGCGCGCGATGCTCGCCGAGCGGTCGATGTCCTCGTAGCTGCTGTTCGTGCAACTGCCGATGAGCGTGCTGCTCAATTCGTCGGGATAGTCCTCGTTCTGCACGGCCTTCGCCATCTCGCTGATCGGACGCGCGAGGTCGGGGGTGTGCGGACCCACGATGTGCGGCTCGAGCGTCGACAGATCGATCTCGACGATCTTGTCGTAGTAGGTTTCGGGGTCGGTGTGGATCTCGGGATCGGCCACGAGTTCGGGTGCGTGCTTCTGGGCCAGCGCGGCGACCGCCTCGCGGTCGGTGGCCTCGAGATAGCGGGCCATGGCCTCGTCGAAGGGGAACACGCTGGTGGTGGCCCCCAGCTCGGCGCCCATGTTGCAGATGGTGGCCTTGCCGGTGCAGCTGATCGACTTCGTGCCCTCGCCGAAGTACTCGATGATCGCGCCGGTGCCGCCCTTCACAGTGAGCAGGCCGGCCAGCTTGAGGATGACGTCCTTGGGGGCGGTCCAGCCGCCCATCTTGCCGGTGAGCTTCACGCCGATGATCTTCGGCCACAGCACCTGCCAGGGCATGCCGACCATGGCGTCGACGGCGTCGGCGCCACCCACACCGACAGCGAGCATGCCCAGTCCACCGCCGTTGGGCGTGTGGCTGTCGGTGCCGATGATCAGCTGACCCGGGGCGGCGTAGTTCTCGAGCACGACCTGGTGGATGATGCCCGCGCCGGGCTTCCAGAAGCCGATTCCGTACTTCTCGCTGGCCGATCGCAGGAACTCGTAGACCTCGGAGTTCTCGTCGTTGGCCACGGCCAGATCGGCGTCGGCGCCCACGCGGGCGCGGATCAGGTGATCGCAGTGCACGGTGCTGGGCACGGCCACGGTCGGTTTGCCCGCGCTGATGAACTGGAGGATGGCCATCTGCGCGGTGGCGTCCTGCATGGCCACACGGTCGGGGCGGAGACTGGCGACGGTGACGCCGCGTTCGGGCTTCGCCTTCGGGTCGTCGAGGTGCGCGACCAGGATCTTCTCGGTCAGGGTCAGGGCTCGACCGTAGGTCTGGCGTCCGATCGCGTGTCGTTCGGCGAACGACCCGTAGAGGGTCTCGAGGGCCTTGATCGTCTCCATGTTCTGCCTCGCGAAGGAAGAAAGGGCACAGGCGGCGCGGAATCGGGTGGTCGCGCCGGGCGCACGCGCACAGGATAGTGCGATCGTGCGCGAGGTCCACCGGGCCAGCCCCTTTCCGTAGCGACAGAGGCGGTCTGCGGGTCAGCCCTCGGATTCGGCGGCGCTGGGGGGCGGTTCGCCGTCGGCGCGCTCCAGGATCGCCCGGCGCAGACTCTGGTAGCGCTCCTCGGCCGGCTGGTCGAAGACGGGGTCGGGCTGATCGAACATGGTGAAGTCGATCACTTCCCAGTCTTCTGCGCCCAACATGCGCTCGGCGGTGGGGAAGAAGACCCGTTCCTCGGTCTCGAGGTGTTCGCGATAGACCTCGGAGAAGTGCCGCAATTCTGGGGCGAGCGACGGATCGGGTCGGCCGGCGGCGCGGCGGGCACGGTCGGCGGTCCGGCGTGTGAGCGCGGTGAGTTCTTCGTGGTCGTCGATCAGGTCGCCGAGACGGCGTGCGGCGTCGGGGTCGCGCACCTGCAACCGACGGAGCACCAGGTCCTCCTTCGGATGGTGACAACAGTCGGGGTATCCGAGAAAGTACTCGAAGACCTGGTCGAGCAACCGGGCGTCGAAGGGCGTTCCCCGCTCGATTCCCCGGGTGATCCCCTCGAGGACGTCGAGAACGCGCAGGAAGTTGCGATGCTCCAGGCGCAGGAGCACGAGCGTGTCCGCCATCAGTGTGCAGTCCTCGCAGTGGATCGGGACCGGGCGTGGACAGGAGGGCGAATGACGCGATCACTATACCACGGCCGGACGATCCGCGAGATCCCGGGTTCCCTGGCGATCGTGCTGGCGGTCCTGGTCGCGCTCTCCGGGCCGTCGCGGGCTCAGATCGTGAACACGCTCGAGAGCCTCGATCCCGAGGCCTCCGGATTCGACGCCGTCCTCGACATCGCCCTGGAGGCATCGGGCGGGAACACCGAGACCTTCGACGTCGCGGTCACGGCCACCCTGCAGTGGGCGAGCCAGCGCGACCGGCTTCGCGCGATCCTCGGCTACGACCTCGAACGTGCCGATGGTACCGACAACGCCGACGACACCTTCTTGCACCTGCGCCACAACCGTGCCTTCGGCGAGGTCCTGAACTCGTTGCTCTTCGTGCAGTGGCAGCGCAATCCCTTCCAGCGTCTGCGGTCGCGATTCCTGCTGGGTGTGGGGGCGCGCTTCGACCTGGTCCGGGCGGAGGCCGTGCACCTACGTCTCGGCACGGCCCACATGGTCGAGATCGAGCGCATCGACGGCGGCACCGAGGTCGAGGACACCGACCAACGCCTGTCGAGCTTCCTGGACTTCGCGTGGCGCCTCCCGAGTGGGGTCACGTTCTCGGCCAACGCCTTCGTCCAGCCGCGCTGGGACCAGCCGGACGACCTGCGGGCGATCGCCAGTGCCGGCCTCGAGGCACCGCTCGGCGGCGGATTCGCGCTGCGGACCACCGTCGACGCTGCCTACGACTCCGAACCGCCCGACGATGTCGACGAGCTCGACTGGGACCTCGCCACCGGCCTGCGCTTCCGCTACTGATGCCCGGCCTCGGCGCGGGCCTTGTGCAGATCCACGCGTGTGAGAACCGCGATCCCGCCCAGGAACAGCAGGATCAACGCGATCACACCGTAGCGTGATTCGCCCGTGAAGCGGGCCACCGTGGCCAGCAGGGCCGGCCCGATGATGCTCGCGAACTTGCTGCTGACGTCGTAGAAGCCGAAGAACTCGCTGCTCCGATCGAGTGGGATCATGCTCGCGAACAGCGAGCGACTCAGCGCCTGGCAACCGCCCTGGAACATCGACACACCGATCGCCATGAGGAAGAAGTCGCGCTCGGTGTGCACGAACCAGGCGAATCCGCACAGGATCGTGTAGCCCACCAGTCCCACCAGGATCGCGTTCCGGGTTCCGATGCGTTTCGCCAGCCGGCCGAAGAGGATCGCGAAGGGAAAGCCCAGGAACTGCACCAGTAGAATGGCCAGGATGAGCTGGGTGCGATCGAGGCCGATCTCGGCTCCGAAGGCCGCGGCCATGACCACGATGGTGCCGATGCCGTCGTTGTACAGCCAGAAGGCCACGAGGAACTTGAACGCCTCGCGGTAGCGGCGAAGTTCGCGGAAGGTGCGTCGTAGGCGGCGGAAGGCCTCGGCGACGCGTCGGAAGGTTCCCAGCGTGGCCACGGTCGGATCCGCGGGGCCGTGCTCGTGCACCTGCCGCAGGATCGGCACCGTGAAGGCCGCCCACCACAGTCCCGTGGTCAGGAACACGATGCGTGTGGCCCAGGTGGTGTCGGGGATCCCCAGCCAGCCCGGGTAGCTGATCACCAGGACCTGCAGCGCCAGGAGGATTCCGCCGCCGAGGTACCCGAAGGCGAAGCCGCGGGACGAGACGGTGTCGTAGTCCTCGGGCGGTGCGACGTGCGGTAGCAGACTGTCGTAGAGCACGACCGAACTGGCGAAGGCGATGCGTGCGAGCACGTACAGCGCGGCGGCCAGGACCCAGTCGCCCGGCCCGGCTCCGAAGAGCGCGGCCGTGAAGAGCGCCCCGGCGAAGGCGAAGCCCCCCAGCAGCTTCTTGCGCCCGGAGCCGGCATCGGCGAAGGCACCGAGCACCGGGGCCGCGAAGGCGGTCAGGGCCATGGCCAGCGTGTTGGCGTAGCCCCAGTTCGACGTCGCCATCGCCGGATCCAGGCCCTCGCTCGCGACGCGCGAGAAGTACACGGGCAGGACCGCCGCCATGATGGTCGTCGCGAAGGCGGAATTGCCGACGTCGTAGAGGATCCAGGCCCGCTCGGCGCGGTTCATCGTAGTCCCCTGCTCCGGAGGAGGTCCCGCAACCGCGCGGGATGGTCGGTGATGATCCCGTCGGCGCCGCGATCGATCAAGCGCTGCATGGTGGGGACGTCGTTCACCGTCCAGTAGCGTACGGCGATGCCGAAGCGGTGCGCGTCGGCGAGCAGGAGTGGAGTGTCGAGCCGCTGCCCCCTGTACGACACCGGGATCTGCAGGGACCGGGCGCGTGGGTGATAGCCCCACCAGACCCGGGTGCGATGTCGCAGGAAGAAGCGCCAGGCCGACGCACGATCGAAGAAGCGCGGCAGGTCGGGGTCCAGGGCGGCCAGGCGCCGCGCACTGCGCGCGGACTCCGCACTCACGGCCACGCGCCCCCGGGCGCCGGCCGCGTCCACCAGTTCCACTGTCCGCCGCTCGGCGGCCGGGTCGCCCTCCTTGAGATCCAGCGACAGCCAGGTGTCGGGATACCGCGCGAGCACGTCCTCCAGGGTCGGGACATGGATTCCGCACCCGCGGAAGGGGTGTTCGCCGGCCTCGTCACGGAAACGGTGACCCGCGTCCAGGGACTGCAGCTCGTCGAGCGTGAAGGCGTGGGCGGGGCCCCGGCCGTCGGTGGTCCGGTCGACGGTGCGGTCGTGCAGCACCACCACGTAGCCGTCGCGGGTGCACCGCAGGTCGAGCTCCAGACCTTCGGCCCCGTCCTCGAACACCGCGCGGTCGAAGGCCTCGATCGTGTTCTCGGGGGCGCGGCCGCTGCTGCCGCGGTGGGCGATGACGAAGGGCGCCGCCGCCTTCGGACGGCGCCCCGTCGGCTCGGTCGGGGTCACGACCGGTCCCGGACCAGGCGCAGGAGCGACGAACCCACCCAGGGTGTGTCGTCGCCGCGAACCAGAACCGCTCCGAAACTCCACCCGACCTCGCCGACGTCGTCCGGGAACACGTCGCGGACCGGGCCGCTGAGAACGCGCGGTTGCTGTCGGGTGAGCAGGAAGGGCTGCGGGAACGCGCCCTCCACGAGCCGGAGTCCGCGGACCCGGCGGAGGCTCGGTCCCGTCCAGTCGAGAGGGCGGCCGTGGACGAGGACCAACTCGTCGGCGAGCAGGTCTCCGTCGAGGCACCACCGCACGCGCGGGCGATCGTCGGCACGCCGGGCCTCGGCGGGAACGTGGATCTCGGCGTCTTCGACCTGGACGCGTCGTCCGTCCCGGTGAACACGGATCCGGATGTCCACGACGGGGAGCGGGGCCGGGCGGACGGCTTCGGCCATTTCCCGGATCATGTCGGACCTCCTCCTGGCGAGAGAGGAATGTCCACGGGCCGGGCTCGAGGGGGTCGGGTCGTCGGGGTTGCAGGCCTCGTGTCCTGATGGATCTTCGACATTCTAGCGCATCGTGGCGGTCGGCGTCCAATTGCGGTGTCAGAGCGCCGGAATTGCCGACACCCGTGGTCTTCTGCTAGCTTGCGGGCCGGGCTCCCGCCTGTCTTCGCTCACCCATGCGGGAGGATCCGTCATGGCTCGCGCCCTGGTCCTGCTTGCCGAGGGATTCGAGGAGATCGAGACCGCGACCGTGGTCGACGTGCTGCGGCGCGCCGAGGTCGAGGTCGTCCTGGCCGGCCTGCACGGGGAGAACGCCGTGCAGGGCTCGCGCGGCATGGTCTTCGTCCCCGACTCCGCCTTCGACGAGGCCGATTCCGACGTCGATCTCCTGGTCCTGCCGGGAGGGTCGCGGGGCGCCGAGAACCTCGCCGCCGATCCCCGGGTTCGCGCGCTGCTGCGCGAGCGTGTCGACGCCGGGCGACCGGTTGCCGCCATCTGCGCCGCTCCGTTCGCGCTCGACCAGGCGGGCGTGCTGCGCGAGGGCGAGTTCACGTGCTACCCGGGCTGGGAGTCGCGGCTCGACACGAAGGGCCGTCGCCACGAGCCGGTGGTCGAGACCGAGGGCCTGGTCACGTCGCAGGGACCGGGGACCGCCATGGACTTCGCCCTCGCCCTCGTCGCGCGTCTGTGCGGGCGGGCGAAGTCGCTCGAGGTCGCGCGCGCACTGCTGCACGCGGCGTCCTGATCTCAGCGATCGACGGTTCGCAGATGCCCGGCGACCTGCCGGCCCAGCGTCCACGTCCGGGCCAGCATGAAGGTGCTGAGGGCCGCCCACAGCCAGTGGACGTCGCCGGTCGTGACGGCCACGGCGGCGAGGGGCACGAAGCCCCCGAGCGTCGACACGATCATCGCCCGTCTCAGCGTGGCCCCCGCGGTCAGTCCCAGGAAGAACCCGTCGTACACGTAGGCCGGCGCGCTGAACACCAGGACGGGCACGAGCCAGAGCACGATCTCGACCATGCGGTCCATGACGTCGACGTGATCGACGAGCAGGCCGAGGAGCGCGCGGGGAAAGAGCACACACGCGACCGCCACGATCGTGCTCGTGCCCACGCCCCAGGCCATGGCCACGCGCAGGGTGCGGTGCAGGGCTTCGCGATCGTTCTCGCCCGCGAAGACGCCGACCAGACTCTCGACCGCAAAGGCGAAGCCGTCGACGAACCACGCGGCCAGCATCACCACCTGCCGTAGCACGGCCGTGGCGGCCAGCGTGACCGTGCCCATGGCGGCGGCGATGTTCGTGAACACCGCGAACACACCGACGAGCAGGAGCGTGCGGATCGTGATGTCGCGTCCGAGCGAGAAGAAGCCACCGAGGGCTCGCCGGTCGCGCAGGCGCGGCAGGACACGGCGGACCGCACTCCACGGAAGCGCGGGGGCGACGAGGCGCAGGGCGACCGCGGTCATGGCCACCTGGCTCAGTGCCGTGGCCGCGCCCGCGCCGGCGGCGCCCCAGCCGAGACCGGCGATGAACGCCACGTCGAGTACGATGTTCGTTCCGTGTCCGACCATCGACATGACCAGCGCCTGACCGCTCCGTTCCCGGCCCAGCAGCCAACCCAGCCACGCGTAGTTCAGCAGGACGAAGGGCGCGCCCCAGATCCGCGCGTCGAAGTAGGCCCGTGCGGCGACCTCGAGCTCGGCCGTTCCCTGCAGGGCCAGGAACCCGGCTTCACGCAGGGGCCACTGCAACACCAGGATCGCCACGCCGGCCGTGACGGCGATCGCGACGGCCCGCAGGGCGATCGTGCGCTCGGCGTCGGGATCGCGTCGGCCCCGCGCCTGCGCGGTGAGGCCGGTCGTGGCCATGCGCAGGAATCCGAAACCCCACAGGAAGACGTCGAACAGCACCGTGGCCAGGGCCACACCGGCCAGGTCCCGTACGTCGGCCAGGTGTCCGAGCAGTGCCACGTCGATGGCGCTCGCCAGCGGGACCATGAGGTTCGACAGGATGTTCGGCACGGCCAGCCGCAGGAAGCGGCTCTGCAGTCCGCGGATCCCGTTCATCCTCCGACGCGCGGCTCCGGGTACGTGCGTCCGGGGTCGACGGTCGCCGACCAGGGCGCGTTCCACACGCGTTCGAAGAAGGCGTCGACCTCGCGGGCGAAGCTCGCTCCCTCGACGACCAGGCCGTGGTGGCGGCCGCCGTGGAAGTAGTCGTGGCTCCAGTTGCTCGTGCCGACCCAGGCGAACCGTCCGTCCACGCTCAGGGTCTTGGCGTGCAGGACGCGCCCGTAGGGAACGAATCCGCCGGACCAGCCGGGGACCGTCGCGATGCGGACCTCGATCCCCGGGACACACTGCAGACTCTGCAGGTGCTCGATCTGTCCCGGTCGCGTGTTCCAGTGCGACACGAGCAGCTCGACCCGGACTCCGCGGGCAGCCGCGCTGCGCAGCGCGTTGTCGAGATCCGGCCAGAACTCGCCGTCGCGCGTGATCGGGCTGTAGGTGAGCATCTGCGCCCGCACGCGTTCGGTGGAGGTGTCGATCGCGTCGAGGAGGTGCGGGAGATCCCACAGCGTGCGGTCGGGCAGCAGTCGGGGACCCCCGAGCACCGGCACGATCTCGACCGTGGCACCGTCGTGTTCGACGGTGCGCGGGAACACCGACGTGTCGACGTCCCATGCATCGTTCGACGTCGCGACACCGGTTCCGCCCGCGACCCTCCAGTCGGTGTCGAACACGGCTTCGTAAAGGCCCACCGTCTTCGGTTCGACGATGCGAACCCCGAGCTCGACGATGTGTTCGAGTGCGCGCCAGTCGAAGTTCTGGCTGCCGACGAAGGCCTCGCGCCCGTCGACCAGCATGAGCTTGGTGTGCAGCGGACCGCCGAGCAGCTCACGGGTGCGCAGACGGCGGACCTCGATGCCGTCGACGGCGTCGAGTCGACCGAGGGTCTCGGGATAGGTCGCGTGGAAGGAGTCCTCGGCGAGCCAGCGCACGGTCACCCCGCGCGCGGCCGCACGCTCGAGCGCCACGATCACCGGCTCGAGCCGTGACCCCTCGCGGTTGCTCGCGTAGAAGTGCGCCAGATCGATCCGCACGGTCGCGTCGTCGATCATGTCCACCCACACCGCGTGCGCCGCCGGCAGCGCGGGGGGTGCGGGATCATCGACTTCGATCGGCCAGGTGGCCACGAGCTGCAGCGCCGTCGGACCCGCTACGGCCGCGTCGCGGGCTCCGGCGCCGGCGACGAGTGCGGTGGCGGCCACTCCGAGAGTCCGGAGTTTCTTGAAGATTCGATGAAGGGAGCGCAGGCCGCTGCTCATGGTCGCGGACTCCGTCTGGGGTCGGAAGGTACGCCAGGGCCGCGGATCGGGGCTTCCTCCGGTCCCCGGATCGGCTCCGAAGTCGTGACAAGGTGCCATGAGGGGGGCGGACTGCCCAGTGTGGAAGTTGCCTGCCACCGGACTCCCGCCTACACTCGGGCGGACCGTGCCCCGTGGAGCCATCCGCGGGGTGAGCACCTCGCATCGAGTGGGCGAGTATGCACGTCGCCGTGGGTTGCGACCACGCGGGGTTTCCCCTCAAGGACCTGGTGCTGCGCTGCGTGACCGAAGCCGGTCACGTGATCGTCGACTGTGGCACCCATTCCACGGAATCCGTCGACTATCCCGACTACGCCGCCGCCGTCGCGCGCGAGGTCGCCGAGGGGCGGGCCGAGCGGGGGATCGTCCTGTGCGGCAGCGGGGTCGGGGCCTGTGTCGCCGCCAACAAGGTGCGGGGCGTGCGGTCCTCGGTCTGTCACGACACCTACTCGGCCGCTCAGGGTGTCGAACACGACGACATGAACGTCCTCTGCCTCGGCGCGCGGATCATCGGTCCGGCGGTGATGCCCGATCTGCTGCGAGCCTTCCTGGCCGCGCGGTTCAGTGGCGAGGACCGTCACGCCCGGCGGTTGGGGAAGGTACTGGACATCGAGGCCGGTCGATGGCCGGACTCCGTACCCGCACCGCCCGACGGAGGAAGCCGATGAGCACGAAGAATCCCCTGGTGGCCCTGCACGACCTCGGTCAGTCCTTCTGGTGGGACCAGCTGTCCCGCCGCGAGCTCCAGGAGGGACTGGTCGAGCGCATGCGCGACGAGAACGGCATGCGCGGCATCACCAGCAATCCCGCGATCTTCCAGAAGTCCCTGCAGGACGGCGACGTCTACGACGACGACATCGCCCGGTTGTTCGCCGACGGCCACGACGCCCAGGCGGTGTTCTGGAGCCTGGCCGTCGACGACATCCAGCGCGCCTGCGACGTCCTTCGGACCGTGTACGACGCGAGCGACCGGGCCGACGGGTTCGTGAGCCTGGAGGTCGATCCCCGTCTGGCCCACGACACCGAGACCACCGTGGAGGAGGCGCGTCGTCTCTGGGGAGAGGTGGATCGTCCGAATCTCATGATCAAGATTCCAGGCACCCCCGAGGGCGTGCCCGCGATCCGTACCGCATTGACCGAGGGCATCAACGTCAACGTCACGCTGTTGTTCTCGCCACAGGCACACATCGACGTCATGCACGCCTACGTCGACGCCGTCGAGGCTCGCCACCGGGCCGGCGAATCGATCGACGACGTCGCGGGCGTGGCCAGTTTCTTCGTCAGCCGCGTCGACTCGCTGGTCGATTCGAAGCTCCCCGAGGGGTCCCCGCTGGGCGGACGGGCCGGTGTCGCCAACGCCAAGGTGGCCTACGCGAACTTCGAGGAGATCTTCGGGTCGGACCGCTGGGCGGCACTCGCGGCTGCCGGCGCGCGCGTGCAGCGCCCGCTGTGGGCCAGCACGAGCACGAAGGATCCGTCCTACCGCGACACGATCTACGTCGAGGAGCTGATCGGTCCCGACACCGTGAACACCATGCCCACCGTCACCCTCGAGGCGTGGCTCGACCACGGCGAGCCCGAGGCGGACACGGTGAAGCGCGACGTCGACGGAGCTCGTCGCGTCTTCGAAGACCTGGGCGCGGCCGGCGTCGATTTCGACGCCGTCACCGCGCAGCTCCTGCGCGAGGGTGTCGAGAAGTTCGAGACCGCCTTCGCCGGTCTGATCGAATCGATCGACGCGAAACGATGAGCGACCTGACGGAAGAACGTCCCGAGGACCTGCCGCGCGTCGCCGCGCCGGCCGCGTCGATGTCACATCGGGAGCGCTGGCTGCGCGTCCTGGCCCTGGCTGGTGTCCTCTACGTCTTCCTCATGTCGATCGAACTGATCGGCGACACCTTCAAGCTCATGGGCGACGACTTCGCCCGCGGCCTATTCGAATACACGCTCAATCCCTTCAGCGGACTGCTGACGGGCATCCTGGCCACCAGCATGGTGCAGAGTTCGAGCACGGTGACCTCGATCATCGTGAGTCTGGTGGCGTCGGGCAGTGTGGGGATCGAACAGGCCGTGCCCATGGTGATGGGTGCCAACATCGGCACGAGCATCACCAATACGATCGTCTCGCTCGGCCACATGACCGCGAAGCAGGAGTTCCAGCGGGCCTTCGCCGGGGCCACCGTGCACGATTTCTTCAATCTGCTCGCGGTGGCCGTCTTCCTTCCGCTGGAGCTGGCGACCGGGTTCCTGCACAAGGTCGCCGTGGCCACCAACGAACTGCTCATAGGCCGGGGTGGTGTCGACTTCGACAGTCCGCTGAAGCAGGCGGTCGAGCCGACCGTCGAAATGCTCGAGTCGACGTTGGTCGCCGTGAGCCCGAACAACGTCGTCGCCGCGTTCATCCTGCTGGTCATGGGGCTCGTCCTTCTCATCGGCAGCCTGCGCTACCTGGTCCGGCTGATGAAGTCGCTGATGATGGGCAAGGTCGAGGTGGTGCTGCACCGCTACCTGTTCAAGCATCCGATCCGCGGGATCGTCGTCGGCTCGATCATCACCATCCTCGTGCAGAGCAGCAGTGTGACCACGAGTCTGACCATTCCGCTGCTCGCGGCCGGGTTCGTGAGTGTGGAGAACATCTTCCCCTTCGTGCTCGGCGCGAACGTGGGCACCACCATCACGGCACTGCTCGCGAGCATGGTCACGGGGAGCTCCGAGGCACTCACGGTGGCGTTGTGCCACGTCTACTTCAACATCTTCGGGATCGCGGCGCTGTACTGGTTCCGGCGGATCCCGATCGGTCTGGCCAAGGGGCTAGGGCGCATCGCGGTCCACTCTCCCGGATACGCGATCGGCTACGTTCTCGGCGTGTTCTTCCTCCTGCCCGTCGTGCTGATCTGGATCGCGCGCTAGCCCGGTCTCCGTCGGGCGTGCTCGTCTGGTCCTTGACGAGCGCGGGTGTCGCGGGGGACATTCACGGGCACGTCCTCACACCCGGGGCGGATCGGCTCCTCCTGGTGACATGAATCCGAGAATCCTCTGCACGATCCTGGCCGGGTGCCTCCTGGCGAGTCTCGCGACGCCCGCGGAGGCCCGGGACAGGGCGCCCGACCGCTGGGTGCTCGAATTCGGGCCCTACGTGGGCTACTACGACTTCGACCGGCTGACCGACTACGAGGACTTCGGCCTCTTTGGCGCCCGACTCGGTGCGCAGATGTCGTCGTGGTTGCGGCTCGAGGGCAGCTTCGACGAGGTCTACACCGAGCGCGCGGTCAGCGGGAACAGCGCGCGGCAGGTGAGTTTCGGGCTGCACGCGCGCATCGAGCCCTGGGCGACCCGCTGGGCGCCGTTCCTCCTGGTCGGTGGTGCGCTCGTGATCCTCGACGATTCCGACGACCCGGACTCGTACGGTGAGGCCTACGACGTCGGTCTGGGCCTGCGCTACATGGCCAACCGGCACTGGATGGTGCGCGGCGAGTGGGTGCTGCGGCGCCAGGCCTTCTCTCGCTGGACCGTGCAGCAGGACGAACTGGGCGATCTCGAGCTGGTGGACGACGGCGTGTCGCTGTGGGGCCGGGCCCTGCGGATCGGAGCGAGCTATGTCTTCTAGGCTCGTGCTCGGGATCGTGGCGATGTCCGTGCTCATGGCCGCGCCGGCGTGGGCGCAGCTCGGCGGCCGGGGACTGGAGTTCTCGGTCAACGCGGGTTGGACCGACTTCGACGAGGAGATCCGCTTCGAAGACGACGTCAGCGTCAGCGCGACGGTGCTCGCCGAGGTGTTGCCCTTCTTCTCCATGGGACTCGAACTGGGTCGTGTGGGCGCGCGCGACCGTGTGCGCGACGAGTTCCAGGACGTGGTCGTGGTTTCGGTGCGCGGCCGTGTCGAGCCCTGGCGCGAACGGCGCCTGAACGGCGGCATGCTGCTGGGCGTGACCTTCGTCGCCTTCGAGAACCGCCCGAACATCGACTCGGTCAGTGAGGGTTTCGAGTTCGGCGGCAGCGGCCGGTGGAACATCGACACCGACTGGCGCGTGCGCTTCGACGCCATCCTGCGCCTGCAGACCGTGAGCCGCCCCGTGCTCGACGAGGCGGGCATCCCCACCGGCGACGAACAGGAGATCGGCTTCGTGTGGAGCCAGGTCTACCGGGTCGGAGTGGGGCGTGGCTTCTAGATGGACCCTCGTCGGTCTCGCGCTGGCGCTCGCACTCGGTGGGTGCACGGGCGACCTGTTCGTGCCGGAGGGTGAGCGCGGGGTCGTCGACGAGTCCGAGGCGCCGGCCGACTCGCTGGGGGACTTCGAGCCGTGGGCACCGGCCTTCCGGGTGATCGGCGTCGACGGTGTCGAGTGGTCGGACTTCTCGATCTTCGTGTCCAACGAGGTCTACTATCCCGGGACCGGACCCGCGGCCGCGCGCCGGGACTGGTTCACGTTCCGTTCGGACGGTGACGAGGCCCGGCCCATCCATCCGCCACTGGACCTCGAACTGGCGTTCGTTCCCGACAGCGTGGCCACGTGGTCGGACTTCGCGGTGATCCCCGTGTCCGGCGACACCATCGAGGTCGACCTGCGGCGTACGACCCACGCGATCGGCGTCGCGTTCGACGTTCCGTCGGACTGGGGACCGCCCAGCATGAGCGCGCGCGTGATCGCGGAATCGGAGCCGCCTTCGGACACGGAGACCATCCGCCGCTCGCGGTCGGTGCGGATCTCGCGGGTCGTGGGCGATTCGCTCCGTCTGTGGC
>DATFKK010000038.1 GCA_035268685.1 Candidatus Krumholzibacteriia bacterium
CCACCACCGGACACCACTCCAGAAGCCGTGCAGCTCACGGTGGCGATCGACCTTCCCGAGACCCTGCGTACCCTCGCCGAGGGCTGGGCCGGCGAGCGGCGCGCCCGGATCCGATGGGCCGACCCCGGCGACCGGGACGCCGCGACCCTGGCCGAGGTCGACGTGGTCACGGCGCGCGAACTCGCCGCCAGCGGCGCCCTGCGCCCGTTTCCCGCGTCGGCCCCGGCCAGTGTGTGGCTGGGGGCGGCCGGCGTGGTCGACGACCGGACCTGGGGTCTGCCGTGGCGCGCGCGGATCACCGCCCTGGCCGTCGACGGAGCGGCGAGCTGGCCTTCGTTGGCCCGCCGTGGTGAGCGCCTGGTGATCGTCGAGGGAACCGAGGTCGATGCCTTTCTCGCTCTTGCCGCGGCGGACGGGGTGGGAATCGAGCCGGGCACCCCGCACGATGCGGACCTCACTTCGGACACCGCGGTCGAGGCCCTGGCCTTCCTGCGCCGGGTGATGGCCCGGGCCACGGTCGTGCCGTCGACCGCGTCGTGGCCGCAGGACGCCACGGCGGCCGTACTCGCCTCGACGCATCGCGACGGCCTTCCCGCCGGTCTCACCGTCCGTGCCCTGCCCGGGCCCGACGACACCGAGGACGGTCGCGTGATCGCCCGTCCGCGCGTCCTGGTCGTGCCCGTGGCGGGTGACCACGGAGATCTGGGAGTCCAGCTGGCCCGCTGGCTGGCCGCCCCGGGGCGGGCCGCGTTGTTGCACGAGAGCGCGGGGGAGGGCATCGCCCTGCATCGCGACGTCGACCCAGCGCGTGTGCGCTCGGGGGGCGATTGGCTCGCATTGAGACCCCAGGCCTGTCTGCCACCCACCCTGGGCCCCGACGCAGCGGCCTGGCAGGCCGCTCTGCACGACGTCGTGGCGGCCGCGGTCGAGCGTCGTCGCACTCCGCGCGCTGCGCTCGAGGAGACCTGGAACCGGCGCCCACTCGACACCGATGGTTGATCGTTCCTTCCGGGCGGCCGGTCTCATGATCGGCACCAGTCTCGACGGCGTGGACGCCGCGGTGGTGGAGTTCACCGCCGACCTGCGCGGCCATCGCCTGCTGGCCCACCGGACCTCGCCTCTGCGCGCTGCTGATCCGCAACGGCTGCGGGCCGTCGCGGCGGGTGCGGCGACCACCGCTTCCGAACTCAGCGCCCTGGGCTTCGCCCTGGTCGACGACCACGAACGTGCCCTGCGGCAGGTCTGTTCGGAAGCCGCGATCGATCCGGCCCGACTGGACTGGGCGGCGGCGCACGGAGTCACCCTGTGGCACGCTCCCGCCGCACGTGGCGGGCACGGGTGGCAGCTCCTCCCCGGCCCCGCCCTCGCCGCGCGGCTCGGCTGCCCGGTGGTCCACGATTTCCGCAGCGCGGACCTCGCGCTCGGCGGTCACGGCGCGCCGCTGGCTCCGGTGGCCGACCGACTCCTGCGCGCGTCGTCCGACGAGGACCGCGTGGTCCTGAACCTGGGGGGCATTGCCAATCTGACTGCTCTGCCGGCCGGGGCCGAAGTGATCCTGGCCGCCGACGTCGGACCGGCGAACCTGCCGCTCGACGAGATGGTGCGACGTGCCGACCCCGAGGGTCCGGGCTACGACCGCGACGGCGCGCTCGCCGTGACGGGCCGTGTGGTGCCGGAGCTCGTCGCGGCGATCCTGGCCGAGGACTGGGTCCGCGCTCCGCTGCCCCGGAGCTGGGGGCGCGAGGAATTCGGTCCGCGTTGGGTCGACTCGATCGAGGCGCGCGCGCCCGGCACCGGCCTCGTCGATCGCCTCGCGTCGGTGATCGAGGCCGAGAGCCGTGCGCTCGCCTGGTTGCTCGACGAGGGTCTGGGTGGGTGGAAGCGGGCACACAGCGCCACGCACCTGCTGGTGACCGGCGGAGGGCGCCACAACCGGGCCGCGATGCGCGCGCTCGAACGGGCGCTGCCGGGTGTGGTGCTGGACGGGATCGAGGTCCTCGGCGAGGATGCCGACGCCAAGGAAGCCGTGGACTTCGCGCTGCTCGGTGGGCTCTGTGTGCAACGACGCGGCGCGGGTGTGGAATCGACCACGGGCGCGCGGGGCGACACCGTTCTCGGCAGCCTCGCGCCCGGACGAACCGGGATCAGGAGAACCGATGCGTGAACGGATCCGTCGAGTCCTGGTGGTACTGTGGCTGGTGGCCTGGACCAGTGCCTGCGCGGCGCCCCCGGCCGACGGCATCGTATCCGATCCCTCGGACTTCGAGCCCGACCGCGGGCGGACCGACGTCCGCGTGGCTCTGGCCTTCGCGGCTCCGTCGGTGACCTTCGAGGCGACGGGCGACGTGCGGGTGTTCGCGGAGGGCGATCGCTGGCGCGGATCCGCCGGTGCCTACCACGCCACGGTCCGTGCGGGTGAACTGGTCCTGACCGCCCCGTCGGGCGGACGGGTCGAAGCGAAGTCGACGATCGATCTGCGGGCCGCCGACCCTGCGCCGTGGCGCTTCGACGGCGATCGCTTCGCAGGTTCGCTCACCGTACGGCGCAACGACGACGGCACCGTGAGTCTGGTCAACACGCTCCCCGTCGAGACCTACCTGCGCGGCGTGGTGCCGTGGGAGATCGGTCGCCCCGGCGAGGACGCGCGCGCGGCCGTCGAGGCCCAGGCCGTCGCGGCGCGCACCTACACCTACGCGCGTCTCGGACGCTGGGAAGAGTACGGTTTCGACCTCCACGCCGACGTCCGCGACCAGGTGTACCGCGGTCTCAGCGGTACGGCGCCGATCTGCGACGAAGCCATTCGGGCCACCGCGCACCGGGTCGCGGTGCGCGACGGCGCGTTGATCCGGGCCTACTACAGCTCGACCAGCGGTGGGCACACCGCCACGCTCGTCGACGTCTGGCACCGCGAGGGCGCACCCTACCTGATCGGCAAGCGGGACGCGGATGCCCGGGGGCGCAGTTGGTGTCGGACGTCGCCGCACTTCCGGTGGACCGAGTCGTGGTCGGCGAAGGAACTGGGCGACATCGTTCGCGAGCACCTGTCCTCCGAACTCGATCGATCTCTCGCACCCGAGGACATCGGCGTGCTGCAACGGATCGACGTCGTCGCGCGCGACCACTCGGGGCGGGTGCAGCGTCTGGCCGTGGTCACCGACGTCGACCGCTTCGAGATCTGGGGCGATCGGATCCGCTGGGTGCTGCGACCGGTCGGGTCGCGCTACGGGATCCTCCGCAGCACGTTGTTCACCGTGGAGAACGTCGAGCGCGACGGTCGTCTGGTGGGGGTGGTGCTGCGCGGTGGCGGATTCGGTCATGGCGTGGGCATGTGTCAGACCGGAGCCCTGGCCCGCGCCCGTGCCGGTCAGGGCGCAGGCACGATCCTGCGCGCGTACTACGAAGGGATCGACGTCGTCGACGTGCGTTCGCTCGACGGGTGGAAGCTCGCACGGTGAGCGACCCGCGTCCGGCGCTGGTGGGCCTCTCCGGCCCCGCACTCGACGACGACGAACGCGACCTGCTGGCGCGCCTGCGACCGCAGGGCGTGTTGTTGTTCGAACGCAACGCGACCGACGAGCAGCAATTGCGGGCGTTGACCCACGAAGTCGACGCCCGGTTGCGTGACGCAGGGGTCGACACGCCCCTCGTGGCGTCGGACACCGAGGGCGGGATCGTCTTCCCGTTGCACCGCGTGCTGGATCCCGGCCCCGGTGCGACCACCCTGGGCTGGATCGATCGGACCGAACTGACCGAGACCGTCCACGCCGACCGCGGGGCACGACTGCGGGCGTCGGGAGTGAACCTGGTACTCGCGCCGGTCGCCGACGTGGACGTGGCCGGTAATCCGGTGATCGGAACGCGTGCCTTCGGACGCGACCCGGAGCACGTCCGGCGTCACGTCGCCGCCGCCGTGCGCGGTCTGCACCGCGGCGGCGTCGCGTGTTGCGTGAAGCACTGGCCCGGCCACGGGGCCGCGCGGGTGGACAGTCATCTGGAACTCCCGGTTCTCGACCGCGACGACGCCGCGCTGCGTGCGGTCGACGCCCCGCCCTTCGAGGACGCCGTCGCCGCGGGTGTCGACGCCGTGATGACGGGACATCTCCGCGTGCCGGCATGGCAGTCCGTCGGGACCGGTCCGGTGAGCGTGGACCCGGCCGCCATCGCCCGGCTGCGCAGCACGCTCGGGTTCGACGGACCGTTGCTGGGCGATGCCATCGAGATGCAGGCGCTCGCCGGCTACGGCCCGGGCGCTCTGCGGTCGGCAGGACTCGACCTGGTCCTGTTCGCGGCACCGCTCGCACGGATCGAGACCGCGGTGCGGGAGCTCGACCCCACTCCGGCGCACGCCTGGCACGTGCCCGCTGCGCCCCGGACCGAACCGGCGTCCGAGGTGCCCTGGGACTTCGCTCTGCGCCGCGACGGGGAATGGCCGGTTCCGTCGCCGCGACGGTGGTGGGTGGTCGACGAAGCCGGTGGCGATCGCCTGCTCCGCGTTCCCGACGACACGGCCGATCCGCTCGGTCACGGCCATGCCACCGGACACCGAGCGTGGGAGAACGCCCTCGCGCCGATCGCCGACCACGTCGACGTGATCACGATCGAGCGTCTGGCCGACCTCGAACCCACGAGCGACGAGGGCGTGGCCTTGCTCTCGGTCCGGTCCGGACGCTTCGACGATCTGTCCGATCGGATCGCCACGCTGCGGCCGGCGGCGTGGCTCCTGGGTGGTGCCGCGGCGATCGACGATCTGCGGGTGGGACCAGGAGTGGCGGCGGCTCGCTGCGCCGAGGTGCGGCCGCGTCTGCTGGAGCGTGTCCTGCGCAGCGGAGCCATTTGACACGGTGGTTCGGCGTGACTACACTGCTCGTCTGCTCGCGGGGGCGTAGTTCAGTTGGTCAGAACGCCGGCCTGTCAAGCCGGAGGTCGCGAGTTCAAGTCTCGTCGCTCCCGCCACGTCTTCGAAGCGGCTCTTCCCTCCGGGGAGGGGCCGTTTTTCGTCGCGGAATCGTTCCGGGCAGGTGCTTCCGGAAGGCCGCGAATCGTGTTCGGGTTCACAGTTTCGCCGTCTGGCGGAATCCCGGACCCCGTGTTTACGTTTCGGCCTGAAGCAGGGCGCCCAATCCTCCACCGGGGCGTCGGTGCTTCCTGCGGGACCCTCCGGCCGGGATCGGCCGGAGGGTTCGTTCGTTCCGGCGCCGTCCGCTTTGGCGTCGCCTGGCCGCTGTCGCGCTCGCCGGCACGCCGGGGCGACGCTCTCACGTGGATTCGTCCGGGATCGTGGTGTCCGCGGTTGGCACTGTCGATCCCGTGTCCTAGAGTACAGCCTGCTGGCGGTCGCCTTCTCCGGGCCCGGCTGCTGGTCACCGTGGTCCCCGGCCCCCGATCACCATGGTCCGATCCCGCAGCGCTGGTGGTGTCCTCGCCGTCGTTCTCGCCGGTGGAGAGGGGCGTCGCCTGCTCCCCCTGACGCGGGACCGCAGCAAGCCGGCGGTTCCCTTCGCCGGTCGCTACCGCGTCATCGACTTCGTCCTGTCGAACCTCGTGAACTCGGGAGTCGACCGGATCTACGTGCTGACCCAGTACAAGGCGCAGTCGCTGATCGAACACCTGCAGCGGGCGTGGATTCGCATGCAGGGGCGCGACTCCTTCCTGGTGGCCGTCCCGGCGCAGATGCAGACGGGATCGAGCTGGTACTGCGGAACGGCGAATGCCGTGCACCAGAACCTGCACCTGCTTCGACGCTGCCCGGCCGAGGTGGTCGCGGTGTTCGGCGCCGACCACATCTACAAGATGAACGTGGAGCAGATGGTCGACTTCCATCACGCGCGCAAGGCGGCCGTGACGGTGGCCGCCCTGGCGGTGCCGGTGGAGCAGGCCACGTCGTTCGGGGTGATCGAGGTCGACGACAAGGCCCGGATCGTGGGCTTCCAGGAGAAACCGGAGAACCCGCGCCCGATCCCGGGCAACGAGAGCCACGCACTGGTGTCGATGGGCAACTACCTGTTCGCCCCCGACGTCCTCGAGCACGCCCTGCTGCACGACGCCGACGACGCCGGCAGCGACAACGACTTCGGCCGTGACGTGCTTCCCTACCTGCTCGACCGCGAGCCGATGTTCGCCTACGACTTCCGGCGCAACCGGATCCCGAGCGAGCGCGAGTTCGAACGCGCCTACTGGCGCGACATCGGGAGTATCGAGGCCTACTACGACGCGAACATGGACCTGCGCCGCGTGCAGCCGCGACTGAACCTGTACAACTGGGACTGGCCGATCCACACTGCGAGCTTCGCCGACCCCCCGGCCAAGTTCGTGTTCGACGAGTCGAACCGGCGGGGCATGGCGATCGATTCGATCCTCGCCGGCGGTTCGATCGTTGCCGGGGGTTACGTGCGCGACAGCGTGATCGGTCGCAACGTCTTCGTCGACGCCGGGGCCCGGGTGATCGAGTCGATCATCCAGGACAACGTCACCATTGCTCCGGGAGCCGAGATCGTCCGGGCGATCGTCGACAAGAACGCGCAGATCCCTGCGGGAGCGCAGATCAAGCCCGAGCACGATCCCGTCATCGCGGGGTCGATCGTCACGAACACCGGAATCACCGTCGTCCCCCGCGCCACGCATCCGCCGGAGCACGCAGACGCACGTGAACACTGACAAGCGCGAAGCCACCGACCCCCGCGCGTGGTTCGTCTTCCACGGACACTTCTACCAGCCTCCACGGGAGAACCCGTGGACCGACGAGGTCGAGCGCGAACCGAGCGCCCGGCCGTACCATGACTGGAACGCACGGATCGACGCCGAGTGCTACGCCGCGAACGCGGCGGCCCGGATCCACGACGAACGCGGACGCATCCTGCGGATCGTGAACAACTACGAGCACGTGTCGTTCAACTTCGGACCCACGCTGCTGCGGTGGATGGAGCGCAACGACCCGCAGACCCTGTGTCGGATCGTCGAGGCCGACCGGCGCAGTGCCGGGCGCAACGGTGGTCACGGGAATGCGATCGCGCAGTGCTACAACCACATGATCCTGGCCCTGGCCGACCGGCACGACCAGCGCACCCAGATCCGGTGGGGCATGCGTGAGTTCGAGCACCGTTTCGGTCGTCGCGCCGAGGCCCTCTGGCTGGCCGAGACCGCGGCGAACCACGACGTCCTCGAGAGTCTGATCGAGGAGGGCCTGGTGTACGTGATCCTGGCCCCCTTGCAGGCCGGGCGCGTGCGAGCCGAGGGCCATTCGCGGTGGCACGACGTCCGGGGTGGAAGGGTCGATCCGTCGCGGCCGTATCGCTTCGTGCATCGCGACGGATCGGAGCGTTCGATCGCCGTGTTCTTCTACGACGGGCCGCTGGCCCAGTCGGTGTCGTTCGGCGGGGCACTCGAAGACGGCAAGAATCTGGCCCGGGCCGCCGCACACGCCTACGACCCGGCCCGGGAGCACCCGCAGTTGGTCCACCTGGCGGTCGACGGCGAGACGGCCGGGCATCACGTCGGCTTCGGGAACCTGGCCCTGGTGTGGGCACTCGAGCTCGAGATCCCCGCCGAGGGGATGAGGGTGACCAACTACGGCGCCTTCCTGGCGGAGCACCCGCCGACCTGGGAGGTCGAGCTCGACGAAGGACCCTTCGGCGAGGGGACGAGCTGGAGTTGTGCCCACGGGGTGGGGCGGTGGATCCGTGACTGCAGTTGCCGGATCGATCCCGGTGCCCCCTCACAGCAGCGATGGCGCGGTCCGTTGCGCCGCGCGCTCGACCTGGTGCGCGACGGCGGCCGCGCGTTCTTCCTCGAGCGTTCCGCCGAGCTGCTCACCGATCCCTGGGAGGCTCGCGACGACTACGCGGCCCTGTTGCTCGACGACGATTCCGTGGCGCGTGAAGTCTTCTTCGAGCGGCACGCGAAGCGCGAGCTGGACGCCGAGGAACGGCAGCTCGTGCTGGGCCTGCTCGAGATGCAGCACCAGTGCATGCTCATGTACACGAGTTGCGGCTGGTTCTTCGACGACATCGGAGGCCTCGAGACCGTGCAGATCCTTCGCTACGCCGGGAGGGCACTGGAGTTGTGGGAGGAGCTGGGCGGCACTTCGTGTCGTGCCGAGTTCGAGCGCGAACTGTCGAAGGCGCGCAGCAACGATCGCCGGCGTGGCACCGGTGCCGACGTCTTCCGTCGCGACGCGCTCGTCGTACGCGTGACGCCCGAGCGCGTGGTGGCGCATCTCGCCATGGCGTCCCTGTTGGCACCACCGCCGGAGGAGGGGCGGATCGCCCTGCACCGCTTCGAACGCCGATCCTTCCACCTGCGCGAACGCGGTGATCTTCGCCTCGTGACCGGTCACTTCACCCTGGAGCACGAGCGCACCGCGCACCGTGAAGATCTCCAGGTCGCGATGCTGCACACCGGCGCCCTGGACTTCGTGACCATGGTCGCCCCCTTCGCCCCCGAGGGCTTCGAGACGATGCAGCAGGCGTTGCACGACGCCTTCGAGGAGAGCGACGCCCAGTCCCTGCGCCGCGCGGTCGAGACGCTCGAGGGTGCACGCCGGTTCGGCGCCGCGGATCTGCTGGAGTCGGGACGACAGGACCTGCTCCAGCTGGTCTTCCAGGAGGTCATCGATCGGTTCAGTGCGGCCTATTCGGAGCTCTACGAAGAGAACCGCGAAGTCCTGCGGTCGCTGCACGAGATGGGCATGGAACTGCCCGAGGAGCTCCGGGCGGCCACGACCTTCACGCTGCGCAAGCAGTTCGAACGGGAGTTCCTGCAGCACGCCGACGACACCGACCCTCGCGCGCACGCCCGAGCGGTGAAGGTCGTACGCGACGCGCTGGCCCGGGACGTTCGTCTGGACTCGCCCGTCGCCCGCCGCCATCTGCAGCGGATGCTCGAGGAACGGGTGCGCGCCATGGGCGACGCACTGCGGGACGGCAACACCACCGTCGTCGAGGCGTCGTTGCAGCAGATCGACGATCTGTTGAGCACGGCCGAGAAGATGCGTCTGCAGCTCGAACTGGGACCGGCGCAGCTGGCGTACCACGACGCCCTGCTCGATCCGGTGTCGGCGACGGTCCCGGGCACCGCGCTGATCCCGCGGCTGGATCGTCTGGGTGAGCGCCTGGGCTTCGCCGAGGGCGTCCTCGCCGGAGCGATCGCCCGAGCGGAAACGATGTCGAAGAAGACCGCCGTGGCCCGGCGCTCGTCGAAGGCCTGAACAGCCGGCCCGGCGATTGCACACTCGACGGATGCCGCGTTCGAGCCGCACCCGGTGGCTCGCGGGGTGGAGTTCTCGTGCGTCGTCGAGTCGCGTTGATCATCCTCTTGTCGTTGGTGGCGAGCGTCTGGCCACACACGGCCGATGCCGAACGCCGCGTGCGCGAGCCACGTACCCCACGCCAGGGCTGGATCCTGGGCCTCGTGGTGGGCGGTGCGAGCGGCAAGTTCACGGTGCAGGAGGGCGAACGCAGCGCCACGTCGAGCTGGGTCGGCGGAGGTCGGGTCCTGCGCGGCCGCGTGGGGTGGTTCGCGCGCAGCAACGTGTTGCTCACGGCTGAGTACGGCGTCTGGCGGCGCGCGGTGGGCAGCGCCGACAGTGCCGGGGTCGAGGAGGGGGCGAGCAGCGAGCCGGGCTGGACCGAGCCCACCGACCGCTACCTCGGCTCGGCAGTGCTCGCCGCCCAGCTCTACCCGCTCGACGCGGGGTTCTCGCTCGAGGCCGGCCTGGGCTACGGGCGGGTCGCTGCCGACGTCGACGACGACACCGGAACCACGCTGACCGGCGACGAGTGGGGTGTCCTGCTGCTCATGGGCGCGGGCTGGGAGTTCGCGATCGCCCACGACGTCTCGATCGCCCTGGGCGCCGACGTGGGCCGGATCGACGCCGGGAACGGCGTCTCGGGCAATTTCGTGCACTTCACGGCCTCGTTCCACCTGCACCTGTCCGAGGGAATTCCCCGCGACTGGTTCTGACCGGAGTTTGCGGGAGCTTTCGGCGCTCTGCTAGACTGTGACTCCCGTCGCACCCCCGGGGCCCGGACTCCATGAGCGTCACATCGACCACACCGCAGGCCACGACGGCGCCGCCGCATCCCCGGCGACCGCGTCTGAAGTCGCGCAGCTACGCGCGCGCGGCGCGCGACCTGCGCCGCGAACTCGGCCGTGAACTCCCGCAGGACGAACTCAAGCGTCTGCACCGCCGTGATCCCGTGCGCCACTTCGCGATCGTCGCGCGGCAGTTCCTCTTGTTGGGCGTGTGCATCGCCATCAGCGCGATGACGACCCACTGGTGGTTGTGGATCCCGGCCGCGGTGTTGCAGGGCTTCACCGTGTTCAACTTCACGGTCCTGCTGCACGAACAGGTGCACAACGCGATCTTCTCCAGGCGCCGTCCGCGGCCGAACGCCTTCCTGGGTTGGCTGTACGCCTTCCCCAGTGGGATCAGCTCGTCGCAGTTCTTCCGCTGGCACACCGATCACCACGAGAACCTGGGCAGCGACGTGG
The DNA here is from genome assembly GCA_035268685.1 of Candidatus Krumholzibacteriia bacterium. Taxonomy (NCBI): domain Bacteria; phylum Candidatus Krumholzibacteriota; class Candidatus Krumholzibacteriia; species Candidatus Krumholzibacteriia bacterium. The sequence continues at coordinate 10,489 of DATFKK010000038.1, forward strand.
AAGACCCGAAACGGGCGCACCTCTCGCCGAAGAAGCACACGCGCTGGTACAAGGCGCTGTACATGACGCCGGCGCTGTTCCCGATCTACTTCCGCGCGGCGAAGCAGGAGACGGCCACCTACGAGCCCGCCCTGCAGCGGAGGATTGCGATCGAGCGGTCGTTGACCATCGTCGGTCATCTGGCGATCGCGGCGTCCCTGGTGGTGTTCGGAGGCTGGGCGCTGGCCGCGCGGGTGTACTTCGTGCCGTACTTCCTCGTGTTCCCGGTGGCCTTCACGCTGAACCGGCTGGGGCAGCACTACCGGATCGATCCCGACGATCCGCGCGAGTGGAGCACTCGTGTCGATGGCAACGCCTTCTGGCACTTCGTGTTCCTGTACTCGAACTTCCACCTCGAGCACCACTACTTCCAGAGCGTGCCGTTCTACAATCTGCCGGCGCTGAACCGGCTGCTGCGGCCGTACTTCGAGAAGCACGGGATCGAGAACCACGGCTACGGCGAGATCCTCTGGGACTGGTTCGTACGCAATCGGACGCCGCACCAGGACTGGGATCTGGAGGCCGAGACCTCGGCGCGGCCGCCGGCCACCACGGCGGCCTGAGGGCCGGCCCGCTCGCTCCGGAACGCGAAGAGCCCCCGTCGACCGACGGGGGCTCAGCAATTTCACCGGACTTTCGCCGTTTCGCGGGCGACGGTCAGACCTTTTCGCCGCGGGCGCGGAGGTCGCGCAGCACGGCGTCGATTCCCCGCTTGGAAATGGTGCGGATACCGCGGGCGCTGACGGTCAGCGTGACCCACCGCTTCTCTTCGTGGCTCCAGAAGCGCTTCTTCTGCAGGTTCGGCAGGAAGCGGCGCTTGCTCACGTTGTGGGCGTGGCTGACGTTGTGGCCCGTGATCGGGGCCTTGCCGGTCACCTGGCAACGCTTCGACATGGTCCTGACCTCGCGGGGCACGGCCCGGGTGCGCCGGGCGGGGATGTTCCAGGCAGCGACGGGGTCGCGGCACAGACGGCAAAGTGTAGCGCATTCCGGCGCCGCAGCAAGGGGGTTCAGCCCTCGAAGGGGTTCTTCGGCTTGCGGCGGGCGAAATCGCCGAAGTCCTTCTCCAGGTCCTCGGTGGGGTCCTCCTTCGGGCCGCTGCCGGGCATGGAGCCGAACATGCGCTCGAGGTTCTCCTGGTCGCTCTTCGAGCGCTGCTCCCACTCCTTCATCTCGCGCGAGATGCTGTCGTCGACGTCGTCGTCGCGCAGCTCGTCGAGCCGGGTGTGGTCGCCGACCCGGTAGCGGACCTCGAAGGGGCTCTTGATGGCCTCGAGCGCGCCGAACTCCTCGAGCCCGTGGGTGACCACGCGGATCTTGTCCTCGTGCCAGCGCAGGAGCGCGGCGATCTCGGCGTCGGTGGGCGGGTGGTTCTCGGTGTGATCGAGGACCCGGACGGCGGCCACCACCAGGTGGGCATGCGTGCGCGACGGAAGTTCGGCCATGGTCGGACTCCTCCTCTGTGGACTCGCGGGCCATGGTAACCCGCGGCGCCGGCGGCCGAAAGCCGGGTGCGGCTTGTGCCGGGGTGCGGGGCTGGTCTATCGTGACCGCGTTCCCACCCCACGTTCCCTCAGCGGGAACCCATGATGCTCGCGACTGCGTACATCCGGCCGACCCTGCTGTCCCTGGCCGTCGCGGTGGCCTGTGTGGCCCCCGCGCGGGCCAGCCTGTCGCTCGGCGATCACCCGCTGCCGATCGAGGGTGAGAGCCTCGGCGACCAGGCCCTCTTCGCACGCCTCGACAGTGTCCAGACCCTGTACGACCGGGCCGAGGAGGGCCGACGGGGTGATCTGGCCTACCGGCTGGGGCAGCTGTACCTGGCCACCGATCTGGCCAAGCACCGCCGTCGCGCTCTCGACCTGCTCGAAGAGGCCGCCCACGCGGGCACGAAGCGCTTCGAGGCGGCGAGTCTGCGGGCGGCGACGGCGCACCGCATGCGCTACACCGGCGACGCGCTCCGATGGATCGAGGACCTGGCGGCGACCAACGGCGACGACGCCCGCGCCTACACTCTCCTCGGGCGCTTCCACTACCTCGAGGCGCGTCGCCGCATGGACACCGAGCGCTTCGAGCTGGCCCGTCGATCCTTCGTCCGGGCGGTCCAGGCCGACAACACGAACGTGGAGGCCTGGTACGGCGTCGCGGTGTCCGCGGTCGCTCTGCGCGACCACGATCTGGCCCTGCGCGCGGCCCACGCCCTCGGTCAGCTCGAGCCCCAGGCGGAGTCGAGTCTCTTCCTCGAGGGGCTGGCCAGCTACGGCCTCGACGACATGGACGGCGCCACCCGGGCCTTCACCGAAGCCCTCGATCGCTCCGACCCGGCCGTCGCCGCGGTGTTCGAGGCAGCTTCGGGCTTCCTCGACGCCGTGGACCTGGCACGTCTGGCCGAACGTCGGTTCCCGCGGCAGATGGCGCGCCGGGCGCTGCAGAGGATCGGCGAGGATCCGCGCCCCGGAGAAGAGATCGACTGGGAGAAGGCCCTGACCGACTCGACGCTGCGCGCCGAGACGGTGCAGTTCTACTGGAACCAGCAGAACGATCGCCCGGCGCAGATCTTCAATCCCCAGCGCCTACGCTACTGGGCGCGGCTGGTCGAGGCCGACGTCCTGTTCGGCGATCCCGAGACCGGACTCCGCGGCTGGGACACGCCCATGGGCGACGCCCTGGTGCGCTGGGGGCGTCCCGAGAAGACCTACTACGATTCCGGAGGACCGGGAAGCGTGCTCAGCGACCTGTCGGCGCGGGGCTTCCGGTTCTCGCCCGGCGAGACCATCCCGACGAACGTTCCGATCTGGGTGTGGGGATACGAGGAACGCGGCTTCGCCTTCAGCCTGGTCTTCACCGACGAGTCCCGCAACGCGCGCTGGACCTACGGCACCGACAGCGCCTACAACGCCCAGGTCATCCGCCGGCAGCAGCCGATCCATCTGCCGCAGCCCCCGGACCCGCCGACGCCCTTCCGCCTGGCGGTGAGCCGCGCCGTGTTCCCGCGTGGGGACGACTCGGCCGTCCTCGAGACCTACATCGGCCTGCGGCCCTCCGACCAGTTGGTGCTGGCGTCGTCGATCGACCCCTCGGAGAACGGGGGCGAGGGTGTCGACTCCCTCGCCACGATCGAGTGGGCCGTGTACGACGAGCAGAACCGACGGCTGGACTACCGCAAGGAGGTCGTCGACGACGAGATGCGGCGTGACCTCCTGCACGATCGGGTGGGCTGGTCCGGGACCGGCGACGTGCTGGATCCCTACGTGGTCCCGATCGGTGCTCGTCTGCCCGCAGGACGGTATCGCGTCGCGGTCGAGGCGACCGGGCCCGACGGCGCCGGCCGTGACGCCCTGACGCTGGACGTGGAGATCCCGCCCAGCGAGCCGCCGTCGATCCTCGAGATGAGCGACCTGCAGCTCGCATCGGCGCTCGACGTGTTTCGTCCCGGATCGGGCGTACCTCTGCGCTACGTGAAGTTCCGGCAGGCGGTGATCCCCGCCCCGGACCTGCGGGTGCCCGCCGCGTCGAAGTCAATCGCGGTGTACTTCGAGGTTCGCAACCTCGGACTGGACGAGGCCGGTCTCACCCGCTTCGACGTGACCTACGAGGTCTTCGCGAGCAGTCGCGAGGTTCGCAACCTCACGGTGCTGAGCGAAGACTTCCGGCGCGACGCCCTGGAGCGGATCGAGCCCATGACCATGACCTTCCTCGAGGAGCGGACGGGAACCTCGCCCGAGGGTCTGGTCGTCAAGGGAACCCGCGTGGACGTCGCCGACCTCGGTGCGGGTGACTACGTTCTCGTGGTCACCCTGCGCGACCGGATCTCGAAGCGAGAGGTGAGCCGCGTGCTCCCCTTCCGCAAACGGGGCTCCTGATCGGGGTCGACGGCTCCTTGCCGACGACCGTCCTTGCTGCTACCAAAGCGCCGACGCGTCCCGCGAGGGGGCGCGCGGAAGTGAGATTCGGTGACCGAACACACCTCTGCGGTCCGTCACAAGACCTTCTACCGCGAGCTCGAGGCCATCCTGCGTCAGATCGACGAGGAGCAGGGACTCGAGTCCATGCTCACCACCATCCTGTCGCGGATCGGCGACCAGGTGCTGGGTGCGGAGACGGGGATCTCGTCGGGCCGTCTGTACCGACGCGACCACGGCGACTACGTCATCGTGCGCAGCTTCGGTGCCCGCGGTCGCGCGCTGCTGGGCGAGCGCGTGCCGTCGAGCTACCCGATCGTCACCGAGCTGAGCCACGAGCGCGTTACCTACACCTTTCCCGACGACGAGCGCTTCGACCACGACATCGAGGGCCGGCTGGGTGTGCAGACCTCGGCGGCCTTCGCGTTGGATCCCGACCGCGAGTACATCGCGGCCTTCGGGGTGGACGAGGGCGCCGACGTCAACGAGGTCATGCTCACCCTGAACACGCTGCGCTACGCGATCGCGCACCGGCTGAAGGAGCTGAGCCTCGAGGGGCAGATCCGAGAGGCCAAGGACATCCAGCTCAGCCTGTTGCCGCGGACCGCGCCGCCCTTCGAGGGATACGAGCTCGCCGGACTGTCGGAGCCGGCCGAGACCGTCGGCGGCGACATCTACGACTTCCTCCCGGTGGGCGGACACCTCATGGGCGTGGCGTTGGGCGACGCCTCGGGGCACGGACTGCCCGCGGCTCTGCAGGCACGCGACGTGGTCACGGGTCTGCGCATGGGCGTGGAGAAGGACCTGAAGGTCGCTTCGGTCATCCAGCGGCTGAACCGCGTGATCCACCGGAGCGGCCTGACGAGCCGGTTCGTCAGTCTGCTCTACGGCGAGCTCGAGCCGAGCGGGAACTTCGTGTACGTCAATGCCGGGCACGATCCCGGCCTGCTGTTGCGGACCGACGGGCGGACCGAGCAACTCCGGAGCACCGGAATCGTCATGGGTCCCCTGGCCGACGCCGAGTACCGCCGCGAGCTGGTCCACATGGATCCCGGAGACGTCCTGCTGCTGTACACCGACGGGATCGTCGAACGGACCCGGCCGGCCGACGACGAGGAGTTCGGCCTGGAACGGTTCGAGCAGGTCACGCGCCGTGCCCTGGCCGGCGGGGCCCCTCTGAGCGAAATTCCGGGAGAGATCCTGGCGGAGTTGCGTTCCTTCGGGGAGGGACAGCCCTGGTCGGACGACGTCACGCTGGTTCTGATTCGTCGTAACGCATGATATGGCAGTGGTTTGTGGTATCAATCGGCCCCAGGGGCGACGGCAGCCCTGGTCGATGTGCATCACAACAGCGTTGTGGTCGGCGCGGGGCGCGTTGGCCTAGTTTCTGACACGGTATCCCGGATGGGTGCGGGTACCGACGATCCCGTCGGGATCGTGAGGAGGCCCTCCGCGTGGAGTTCGGACAACTCTTGCCGTTCTGGGGTGCAACAGCTCTCTACGGAGTCTCGCTCGGGTTCTACGTCCAGTGGTTCCGGGCGGGCGCGGCGGCAGTGGGTCGGCGCGCGAGCGTCGCTCTCTGGGTGGCCGCCGGGACGCACCTCCTCGGACTCGCTCTGCTGGGCTTCGGGCGGGGCTTCGGCCCGCCGACGGGACTGGGCGAATCGCTTTCGCTCGTCGCGTTGTCCACGGTGCTGGTCTATCTGTACCTCGAGGCACGGGGCAACGAGCGGGGTCTCGGCCCCTTCGCCCTGGTGCTGGTGATCGCGTTCATGGTGAAGGCGAGCACGATCGGTCCGGCCCTCGAGGTCGAACCCCTGCTGCGCGAACATCTCTACGGTCCGCACGCCTCGGCGATCATCCTGGCCATGAGTGGCTTCGCGATCAGCGCCGTGCTGTCGGTCGCCTACCTGGCCCAGTACCGTCAGCTCCGCGACAAGAAGCCCGGTCTCCTGATGCGGCGGCTCCCGTCGCTGCAGGGGCTCGACGGCATGACGCGTCGCGCCACCCGCCTCGGCTTCGTCTTCCTGACCATCGGAATGGTGCTCGGCTCGCTGCTCGCCCATCGCGCCTGGGGCGAGTACTGGAGCTGGGACCCGAAGCAGTGCATCACGCTGCTCACCTGGTTGCTCTACGGCGCCGCCATGATGCTGCGACGCCGGCGCGACTGGCAGGGCGAAAGGGTCGCCGCGAGCAATCTGGTGGCATTCTCGTCGGTCGTCGTCGGGATCCTGATGATCTCCTGGTTCTTCGACTCGGCGCACAGATTCGGGGTGACGGCTTCGTGATCTGCATGCTCGGACAGAACCATCGTACCGCACCAGTCGAGTTGCGCGAGAAGCTCGCGGTGACGCCGGAGAAGCGTGACGCGCTGGCCGAGATGCTCATGTGCGACCGCTTCATCACCGAGAGCGCGGTGCTGTCGACCTGCAATCGCATGGAGGTCTACGCGGTCAGCGACGACCCCCATCGGGGCCGGGCGCGGATCGACGGCATGCTCGCCGAACTGCACGGCGTGTCGTCGAGCAGCTGGACCGACACCCTGTACTTCCGCGAGGAGGACGACGCCGTTCGTCATCTCTTCCGCGTGGCGAGCGGGCTCGACTCGATGGTGCTGGGTGAGGGTCAGATCCTGGCCCAGGTCCGCGACGCACACGATTGGGCGAAGGACCACGCCCTGTCGCGCGAGGTCCTGCACCGGGCCTTCGACGAGGCCGTGGCCTGCGGCAAGCGCGTGCGCACCGACACGCAGATCAGCGAGGGGGCGGTGTCGGTCGCGTCGGCCGCCGTCAGCCTGTCGCGAAAGATCTTCGACGACCTGGCCGGTCAGTCCGTACTGCTGATCGGCGCCGGCGACACCGGAGCCCGCACGGCGCGTCATCTCCAGATGTTCGGCGTGCGTGACCTGCGGGTGTGCAACCGCACCCGTTCACGGGCGGAGACCCTGGCCCACGAGTTGAACGCCTCGGTCGTGCCCTGGGACCAGCTCGACGACCACCTGAGCGAGGTCGGCATCGTGGTCACGGCCGTCCATTCGCCGGAGCCCGTGCTGACGGAGTCCCGTGTGAAGGCCGCCCTGAAGGAGGCCGGCCGGCGCACGCTGTTCGTGATCGACCTCGCGGTTCCCCGCAACGTGCACGCCGACGTGGCGAAGATCCCCGGCCTGTTCGTCTACGACGTCGACGATCTGCAGAAGCTGGTGCTCGACGACGAGGACAGCCGTCGTGCCGAGGCGCTGAAGGCCGAGGAGATCGTCGACGACCAGGTCCGTCACTTCGTGCAGTGGTATCGCGCTCGCGCCGCCGTGCCCACGCTGAACGATCTGCGCATGCAGCTCGAGTGCGTGCGCCAGGCCGAGGTCGAGGCGATCCGCAACAAGCTGGGCGACGACGCCGATCTCGAGCTCGTCGACCGGGTCACGCGTCGCCTGTTGAACAAGGTGCTGCACTGCCCGACCACCGAGCTCAAGCGCCGCGTCCTCGAGAGTGATCCCGACCAGCAGCTACGAGACTTCCGCTCCCTCTTCGGTCTGGAGCCGCGGGAGCGCGGGTGAGTGCCCCGCTCGCCGGACTGCGCGTCTGGCTGACCCGCCCCGAACCGCACGACACCGCCTCGGCCGTCGCATGGAGCGACCGCGGGGCCGACGTGGTGCTCGCACCGACCGTCGCGATCGAACCGCGTGCACTCGACGACCACGATCGCGCGCGCATCGCGGCGCTGGACTCTCCCTGGATCGTCCTTCCCAGTCCCCGCGCGGTGGACAACCTGGCCCGGACACTCGGCGTTCGAGGGTCTGACGGAGCGGCATGGCCCGTCGCGGCGATCGGCGAGGCCACGGCGGACGCCGTACGCGACGCCGGCTTCGACCTGCGCTTCGTCGGCGCGCACGCCACGGGAGAGGCCTTCGCCCGCGAGCTCCTGGAGGTGAACGACGCACCGCGGGACTTCGTCCTCGCGAGCAGTGACCGCCGGCGTGAGGCGCTCGGCCGCGTGCTGCGGGGGGCGGGCCGGTCGGTGGTCGACGTGGTCGTCCATCGGACCGCGGTCCTCGATGGGGTGCCGGAGCCAGTACGACCCGCGCTGGGTTCGCTGGACGTGGTCGCATTCTACAGTCCGTCGGCGGTGCAGTTCGTCGCCACCCTCGATGCGGAAGCGCGGGGGCACGTCACCGGCGCGGCGGCTGCCTGCATGGGATCGACGACGGCGGGCGCGGCACGGGAGGCCGGCTTCAAGACGGCGTTGGCCCCCGGCGCCCCGGGGGAGCCCGCGATGCTCGACCTGGTGGCGGAGTGGCGACGGAGCCGTCGCTGACGGGAGCCGTCGAGTTCGGAAGATCAGAACCGTCCCCGGGCCCTCTCCTTCTGTGGAAGGACCTCGAGGCAACTCGTCCACCAACCGGTCTCGATCGTCTCGACGAATTCGCGCGGCAATCGTTCGTCGCGCATCTCGCGGGCCAGGGCTTCGTGGTCGTACTCCACGCGCCGGAACTCGACCCGGGGCCGAACGCGGGCTCCGTCGTCCACCGGGACCTCGATGCGTGCGTACCACACGGCGGGATCGCCGTCGTTCGCGGGGCGCCCGATGGCTCCCACGTTCACCAGCCCACGACCCGGATCGCCGGCCAGCATGCGGCTCCAGTGGAGACCGGTGTGCGTCACCAGGATCAGGTCTGCTTCGTGTTCGGCGAGCAGCCGTTCCACGAATCCCTCCGGTGTCGTCGACTCCCACAGGAACTCGTTCACGCGACGCGGTGATCCGTGGGCGCACAGGACACGGAGTCCTCCCAGCCGTAGGCGGACGTGTCGGGGAAGGCTCCGCATCCAGCGGCGGTTCTCGTCACCGGTGTTCTCCAGCGTGTAGGCGTAGCTGATACGGGCGAAGTGCTCGTCCCGGGGGTCGGAGTATCCACACTGGCAATCCTCGAGTCCGTGGCCCACGCTGTCGTCGTAGTTGCCCTGCAGCACGACGATGCCGTCTTCGCGCAGTCGATCGGCGGAGTGGTCGGGGTGGGGACCGAAGCCGCCCACGTCACCCAGGCACAGCACCCGGTCGGCTCCCCAGTCCGCGGCATCCGTGAGGACGGCGTCGAGGGCCCGGTGGTTGCTGTAGACCCCGCCGAAGACGGCGAGCCGTCGATGGTTCCCGGGCAGCGTCATCAGGTCCGACACGAGAATCCCTCCAGGTGACACGTCGTGCAGGCCGAGTGGTTGAGTTCGATGGGGACGAAGGTCTCGTCGAGGTCGTCGGACATGCGCGCTCCGTCCTCTTCGATCAGGATCGGGCAGGGGTACACTCCACGGGCCGTGACCGTGCGGCAACTCCCGCACTGCAGAACCCATTCCTCTCCTTCGTGCAGATCGTCGGGACGCAGGTAGCGGGAGTCTTCGCGGACCTCGTCCGCGACACCGCTCGTGGTCGTGCGGTCCCCGGATCGGGACGAGCGGCGGGCCTGCCGTCCGATGTCGAAGGGCGGGATGAACTTCACACGGGGACGTGTGAACCCGAGGTGCCGGAGGTGGTCGAGGAAGGCCTCGCGTCCGTCGCTCCGGTCGTAGACCGCGTGAACGGTCGTCACGGTGAACACGGGCAGGAGCCCGGCATCGACCAGACACCGCGCTCCTCGCATGATCGCGTGGTAGGTACCACGGCCCCGCACCGGGTCGTTCTCCTCGGGGGTGGTGCCATCGACGCTCACCCTCAACTCGAGCGAGTAGGCGCTCGCTTCCGAGAGCTCGTGGAGTCGCCGGGCCATGGGTGGGTCGATCAGGACCCCGTTGGTGAGTACGGAGAGCGGTGCCACGGCGAGCGCACGCTCGATCAGGAGCAGGATGTCCGGATGGAGGAAGGGCTCACCGCCCGTGAAGTAGAGTTCCTTGACGCCTTCGCGTTCGGCGCGCGCCAGACTCGAGAGCACGTCGTCGGTCGCCATCACCGGGTGGGAGTCGTTCTTCGGCCCGCAGGTGATGAAGCAGTGCGTACAGGCGAGATTGCACACGGTCCCCGTGACCTGCAGCCAGAGCACGTCGAGCCCCACGAAGTCGAGCACCGGACCCCGTGCCTCCCGGCTCGACACGGGGACGGCACGCCGGTCCGTCGATGTGCTGGTCGATGTCGTCGTGTTCGGGTCTTCCATCGCTTCCATCCTTCCTCTCGATTCGTGGAGACTCGATCTCGCGGTCCTGTTCCGGGATTCCGGTCGGGACGCGGGGGCTAGTAGTGGAGGTGCACGATGAACTCGATCCGATCGAGGACCGTCAGGTCGGGGTCGCCGAGTTCCCACCGCACGTACTCGGCGGTGAATCCCAGTAGCTCGTTCACGCGGGTCGCGACCCGTGCGGTGAGGAACCACTCCTCGAAATCCTCGGTGGAGTGATCCGCCGTCTGCCAGCTCGCTCCGACGTTCAGTCCGCGGACCTCGACCTCGTCGGAGTGCCAGATCGGCATCTCGAATCCTGCGAGCACGAAGTCGCGATCGAGGGACGGCGTGCCGAGGTCTTCGATCTCCTCGTGCAGGAATTCCCCGAACACCCGGAGTTCTCGCCACTGCACCGTGAGTTCGGTTCCGAAGACGGTCTGATGCCCGGTCACGAGACCTTCGTCCGTCTCGACGGTGCGATCGAGGACCGATCGCTGCACGGAGACGCCGGGGCGGATCACCCAGTCACCGCTGCGCCAACTCGGCCGGATCCGCGCCCGCAGGGCGAGGGCCTCACGGATCGACGTGCTCACCTCCGGGTCGGGGGCATCCAGGATCAATCGCTCGCCGCGAGCCGCGGTGGTGAAGCTGCCGTTGAGACCGTCTTCGCCGGGGCTTCCCTGTAGCCAGATCTCCCAGCCGAGACCCTCCGACGGCCGCCGGTCCCAGTGGACCTGGAGGTTGAGATCCGGATCGAGCTTGTGACCGTTCAGGTAGGGAAGGTTCCCGAACCACGATCCGTCCCAGAACAGACCGAGCTGGTCGTAGACGAGGCCGGCGGCGACGTCGAGTTCTCCGTCTCGATGGGTCCACCGCGCGTAGGCTTGTTGCAGCCAGGTGTTCGACGGGCTGTAGGACCTCAGCTTCGTCTGCCGGAAGCGCAGTTCGGCCACGAAATCCCAGGCGTCCTGTTCGGCACGGCCCAGCAACCGGACGTTGTACACCTCGGTGGAGGGACGATCGAGGTCCCGCATCTTCGTCGTCAGACGGAGCATCGTCTGCCCGCCGAGATCGATCTCGGGTCCGTCGGCCCGTGCCGTCGGGACCGCGACGACGCCGACGAGCGCGATCAGCGCGGTGGTCGAGGCCAGGGCACGCGTCCGGGCGCGCGAGCGTGCGCGGTCGAGCAGGGCCCCGACCCCGAATCCTCCGAACACCAGGAGTGTCCCGACCAGATTGGCTCCGAGCAGGGTGGCGTAGCTGCCCTCGCCCACGGCCCAACTCCCGGGAACGGCGTTCGTCGCGTGAAGGACGCCCATGCCCACGCCAGGCCAGAATCCCAGATGGAAGGCCCAGGGACCGGCCCAGGGCAGGGCGAACAGCAGGAAGGCCGGAGCGAGACCCAGGACCATCGTGCCACTGACCGTGGTCGCCTTGATGATCGCCGCGCCCGCGAACAGCGGCAGCGATCCGACGACGACGGCCCCCAGCATGGCCCAGCGTCCCAGTGCCACCGAGTCGCGCGCCACGATCCAACGAAAGACCCGTGTCGAGACCGCGCGTTCGCCTCCGGCGCGGCCCGCGCCGCCCAGGTCCTGCACCAGCGCCTTCGCGACCGAACTGAGAGTCGAATCGAGCGTCGAACCCGCCGAGACCATCATGAGCACCGTCATCACCGCGGTCACGGCGATCCCGAAGGCCTGGGCGACCCGCAATGGAGCATCCTGGTCGGCCGCGATCCCCTCGATCCGGGCGTGGACCCCGACCAGTCCGAAGACGACGATGAACGTCGCCGCGACCAGACCTGCGAGCAGGTATCCCCGGAGCATGGTCCGCGGCCGGGTCAGGAACGCCCGGTCCGTCAGGACCGGGTCGTGGAAGGGGTAGCTGAAGGACTGGAGCACGGCGACGAGCAGGAGATCCACACCGCCGGCGAGTGTCCACGATCCCGATTCGAGGAGAGGGCCGGGGGTGCTGCGCGGAACCACCAGGGCCATCACGAAGACCAGCAGGAACAGTCCCAGACCCATCTGGATCACGTCGGTGAGGATCGAACTCCGCAGACCTCCGCGCAGACTGTAGGCGAGGGTGATGGCAGTGAAGACGAGAGCCGCGAGAAGATACGACGCCGATCCACTCGCGCCGAAGTACGAACCCACCACGGCCGTGTTCGACCAGACCTCGTTCATGAGACGGACGAGGACCACCAGGAGGAAGGCGAGACTCGCCATCCTGCCGTAGCGACCGGTGACGAACTCGGGCAGGCTCCGCGCGTCCGTGCAACGACGGATTCGCCAGATCACCACGCCCGCCACCGGGATCGAGAGATACCAACCCGCGTAGGCCACGGCCCCGACGAGGCCGAAGCTCCGGCCGAGGTTGGCCGCGTTCGTGATCGACTTGGCGAAGATCCAGGAGATGACGATCGAGGCGACCAGCACACCCAGGCCGATGTCGCGCCCCCGGCGGTCGCGGCCGCCGAAGAACTGATCGGGACTCGTCACACGTGGGGAGATCCGCCAGAGCACGGCGCCGAAGACGAGCATGGCGCCCCAGAGAACGATGTCGTGCATCGGAGAGTTCTTCCTCGAGTCAGGGTCGCGGGACCCGGATCCCAGCGGCGTATCCGTTGGCGTCGGGCGGTCCACGGTCGACGGAGCGGGCTCGGGGCCCCGTCGTCCGGTGGTCCGCGACGCGATCCGGGTTGCCGCGCGATCGAGGAAGGAAGGGCGGTGCGTGCCGGTCGGGTGCGGCACCGCACGAGATCGGCGGGTGACAGGACCAGCGGATCGGAATAGCGCGAGCACAGATCGCGGAGGACGGTGTCGAAACGGTGGACGTCCTCGGGGCGATCGACGTCCGCGCGGGAGGGCAACCAACGGAGACGAGACCCGTGGTCCGCGGTCTCCGCCAGGGCACGGACGAAGTGCGGACGGAGGCGTGGTGTTCTCCACGGCAGGCCCCGGAGCCGATCGAGGTGCGCGTGCCGGATCGTCATGAGGTACAGGCCGCCGTCCGGGGCGGGCCCCTGTCGCAAGACGTCCCACGGGGCGCGCACGGCGCGCTCGAGATCGCGCGCCCGGAGCGAAGGGGTGTCCGTGACCACGGTCACGACCCGCTCGTAGCCCCGGACGAAGACTCGCTCCAGGGCATCGATCAGGCGGGCCTCGAAGTCCTCACCGCGCTGAGGGAGGGCGACGGTGCCGGCTGGTGCGGCCTCCGCGGGATCGAGCGAGACGAAGACCTCGGCGCCGGATCGTCCGCGCCGCACCGTCGAGATCGTCTTCCGGAGCATCGCTTCGCGGAGGGACGCCGCTCCACGTCGACCGAGCCCACGGTGGAGGGTTCGGTCGGAACCGGTCCCGGCGAGCACCAGGATCGCGGTTCGGTTCGTCGCAGTGGAGCCGTCGGTCAAGTGGAGTGCTCTCGGCGGACGCGGGGTGCCGCGGTCGAAGGGGGACGACCTGGATCTACGACGCCCCGAGGTGCTCTGTGACCGGGGCTTCCTCGCGAGTGGTCCACGAAAGCCTGAATCCCGTTCAGCCCCGGCCGTCCCATCTGCTAGTCTCCGACGAGGTCCGGTGACGCCCGCGCCCGGGTTTCCCGGTCCACGGCAACTCGACAACGCCTGCCCCCGGTCGGAGACGTGCATCCATGGACGCGGAACGCTATCGGCGCGTCAAGTCCGTCCTGCTCGAGGCTCTCGAGCAGCCGGCGACTGCGCGGCCGGGCTTCCTCGCCGCCCGGTGCGGAGACGACGACGAGCTCCGCCGTGAGGTCGAGGAGCTTTTGGCGCAGGAGGAGTCCGACCACGCGATCCTCGACGAGGGCGTGCTCGGCGCCGGGACCCGTGGGCATCTGCGCGCCACGATCGATCAGCTGGGTGACGGTGTCGCCGTGCCCGAAGTGATCGGTCCGTACGCCATCGTCGGTGTTCTCGGCGAGGGCGGCATGGGCATGGTCTACCACGGCCGGCAGTCCGAGCCCGTCGCCCGCGACGTCGCGGTCAAGGTCCTCCGCCCGGGCCTCGACGGCCGCCGCGTGCTCGCCCGCTTCGAGTGGGAGCGCAAGGCGCTCGCCCGGCTGGACCATCCGAACATCGCGCGTGTGCTCGACGCAGGCACCGACGACGCCACGCAACGCCCGTACGTCGCGCTGCCGCTGATCGAGGGCGAGACCATCACCGCGTACTGTGACACGGCGGATCTCTCGCTGGAGGTGCGGCTGCAACTCTTCCTGCGGGTCTGCCGCGCCGTCGAGCACGCCCACGCGCGGGGTGTCCTGCATCGCGACCTGAAGCCGGGCAACGTGCTCGTGCAGGAGATCGACGGTGAGGCGGTCCCCGCGGTGATCGACTTCGGGATCGCCAAGGCCCTCGACACCGACACCACCGGCATCGACGCGACGATGACGGTCGAGGGACAGCGCATCGGCACTCCGGCCTACATGAGTCCGGAACAGCTCCACGGCGATCCCGGTTCGGCCGATGTCCGAACGGACGTGTACGCGCTGGGCGTGATCCTCTGGGAGATGCTCACCGGAGTCCACCCGTTCGGCGAGGCGGTCGAGTCGGTCACCCGGGCGCTGCAGGCCGGTCGCGAACCGACGGCGCTGGCTCCACCCTCGCGTGCTCCGACCGTCGACACGGGAACCGTCGAGCGCTGGCGCCGTCGCCTGCGGGGGGACCTCGACACGATCTGTCTGCGGGCCGTCGAGTTCGATCGCACACGGCGCTACGCGTCGGCCGCCCACCTCGCCGATGACGTCCAGCGCTTCCTCGAGGGTCGCCCGATCCTGGCGCGACCGGACTCGTTCACCTACCGCCTCGAGAAGTCGATGCGTCGTCATCCCGTGGTGACGACCGCCGTGGCCGGTGCGATCGCGGTCCTGCTCACCGGGGCGGGTCTGCTCGTTGTGAACGCGCAGCGTCTCGGCGTGGAACGCGATCGCGCGGTGGCTGCCGAGCACCGGGCCCGTGCCGAGGCGGAGCAGGCCCGTGCGATCTCGACCTTCCTGACCGAGCTGTTCACCGAGGTCGACCCCGTGAGCGGCGACGCCGCCGATCTCAGCGCGCGCGAGCTGCTCCGGCAGGGCGCACGGCGGGCACGGGTGGACCTCGCCGGTCAGCCCGAGCTGCGCGGGCCGCTGCTCAACACGATCGGCTTCGTGCACCACCAGCTGGGCCTCTACGCCACCGCCGAGACCCTTCTCGTCGACGCGATCGACGACCTGCAGGTTGTCGGGGATGCGCGCGGCGACTCGTTGACGATGGAAGCCTACCGGTCGTTGGCGGTCAACCTGCACGACCAGGGTCGCTACGCCGAGGGAGAGGCCGCCGCGCGCGAGGCCCTGGCCATCCACGATCGCCTGTACCCACGATCGAAGCCGAGCTACGCGGTCATCCTCAGTGACCTCGCGGTCGACGTGCAGGCGCAGGGGCGACTCGAGGAGGCGGTCGACCTCCTGAAGCAGGCGTTGGCGTTGCAGGAAGCCGCCGAGGATCCCCGCATCGGCGAGATCGCATGGACGCGGGGAACGATCGGCTACGTGATCAGCAAGATGGACCGCATGGAGGAATCGGAGGAATGGCTGCGCTCGGCCTACGAGCTGTTCGTGACGCAGCCGGAGGACGAGCAGAACCCCTGGGAGCTCGTGTACCACCTGAACAACCTCGGCGGTGTGAACTCGCGTCTCGGGAACTACGAGGAGGCCCAGCCCTATCTACGGCGCGCACTCGAGGTGAGTCGCGAGATGCACGGCGACGACCACGCCGTGGTCGGTCGGGCCTATTCCATGCTCGGAACCGCGCATCTGCGAGCGGGTGACACCGACGTCGCCGCGCCCCTCGTCGAGAAGGGCTTGGAGGTCACGCTGCGCGCGGTCGGTCCCGACCACATGCTCACCAGTCGCGTGCTCGGGTCGGTCGTCGCATTGCGACGGGCGCAGGGTCGTTTCGACGATGCCGTGGTCCACGCACGCGAGGCGCACCGGATCCGGCGCGACGTGCTCGGCGAGGACCATCAGCTCTTCGCCGACGTCCAGTTCCAGCTCGCCGAGTGTCTCCTCGACGTGGGGGACGCCACCGAAGCGCTCGTGTTGGTCGACTCCGCGCTCTCGACCTATCGCGCGGAGCGCGAACCGACCCACGCACGGATCCTCGAGCTGCGAACCCTGCGCGCGGGAGCACTGGACGCGCTGGGGCGCGATGCCGCGGCGGCCTCGGAGCTCGAGGGACTGATCGACGACCTGGCGGCCCGTCACGGGGCGGACGACGACTGGACGCGACGAGCCGAGGAGCTGGCGCTGCGCGTCGGAGCCACCACCGCCGGAGGGTCCGACCCTCGCTGAAGCGCCCGTGGCGCGACCTGTGCTTCCGGCGGCGCATTCCCATGGCGAGCACGGTCGGGATCGACAACGAACGCCTCCCGCGCCTAGAGTGCGCCCGATCATGAAGACTCCCCGGGCCTGGCTGTCCCAGCTCCGTCGCCGGCTCCTCGCCGGCACCGAGCGGCGCACTCCGAGCGAGAGCGCCCTGCTCGTGCTCATCCCCGTGGTGGGCGTGGTCGTGGGCTTCTCGTCGATCGGCATCGCACACCTGATCGCCCTTCTGCAGGAACCGCTCTGGGGCCACGGCAGCGATCTGCTGGCCGGGGCCATGCAAGCGAGCTGGCAGGAACGGGTGTTGATCCCGGCCGCGGGAGGACTCCTGCTCGGACTGCTCGGTCTGGCCCTGCGCGTGCGCATGCAGGGCCGTGGCACACCGGGGATCATCCAGGCGCTGGCGCTGCAGAACGGTGTGATCTCGCTGCGGCGCAACGCGCCGGGGACCGCGGGCGGGATCCTGACCGTGGCCTTCGGGGGCTCGCTCGGCCGCGAGGGCCCGATGATGGAATTCGGTGTGGCGGTCAGTTCCTGGATGGGACGCCGTCTGCACCTCGAGCCGCAGGACCTGCGGATCCTCGTCTGTGCGGCGGCCGCTGCGAGTCTGTCGGCGGCCTACAACGCGCCGATCGGGGCCTCGCTCTTCGCGCTCGAGGTCCTGATCGGAAGCCTGGCGCTGCCCGTGTTCGGACCGGTGGTGGTGGCGTCGATCATCTCGACGTTGATCGCGCGCAACGCCATGGGTTCGCTGCCGCGCTTCGTGGTGCCCGAGTACGAACTCGTGTCGGTCTACGAACTCGGCGGCTATCTCGTGCTGGGTCTGGTGGCCGGCGTGTTCTCGGCCGGCGTGATCCGGGCCGTCGGGTGGTGCGACAAGGGTGCCGGGCGCCTGCGATTGCCGCGCTTCCTCGCGCCGGCGATCGGATTCGCGCTGGTGGGCGGCATGGGCGTTTGGTTGCCCCACGTGTACGGCAACGGCTACGAGACCGTGAACCTGGCGCTCAACGAGCAGCTGCCGATCGAGCTGTTGATCGTGCTCCCCTTCGCCAAGTTGATCGCCACCGTGCTCACGCGCTCGAGCGGCGGGGCGGGCGGAATGTTCACGCCGACACTCATGATGGGGGGCTTGCTGGGCGGTGCCTTCGGGACCGCGCTGCACTCCTTCTTTCCCGAGTCGACGGCCACCCCGGGAGCCTACGCCCTGGTGGGCATGGCCGCGGTGCTCGCCGGCACCACGCACGCGCCGCTCATGGCGATCCTGATGATCTTCGAGCAGACCGACTCGTACCAGATCATCCTGCCGCTGATGCTCGTCAGTACCATCAGTTATGCCACCGCCCGCCGGATCAAGCGCGAGTCGCTGTTCGTCGACGCGCTGAATCGACAAGGCGTGGACCTGCCGCGTGGTCCGGAAGAAGGCGTCATGAAGAGCCTGCGGGTGCGGAACGTCATGCACGACGATCCGGAGGCGGTGCACCGTGCAGCCCGGTTCCAGACGATCGTCGAGGCCTTCCTGCGCCATCGCTTCAATCACTTGTACGTGATCGACGACGACCATGCCTTCGTCGGCGCGATCCCGTTGCACGAGATCAAGGAGATGCTCGAGCACGCCGACACGTTGGAGGTGGTGGTCGCGCACGATCTCGTCGAGACCGACTTCGCGTTCGCCACTCCCGACGACACCCTGGCCACGACCATGGAGAAGTTCTGGTCGCAGAACTCCGAGCGTCTGCCCGTGCTGGCCGACACGAAGTCACGCCGGCTGGTCGGCTGGATCTCCAAGCGCGACCTGATCGGCGTGTACAAGCAGGAGATCCTGGGCGAGGGAAACCTCCTCAGCCGCCTGGGGCCGGTGGGGGATCGCGCGCGCGACCGTTTCGTCGAATTGCCCGAGGGATTCGAAGTCGCCAGCGTGCACGTTCCGCCCACCTATGCGGGCAGCACGCTGCGTGACCTCGCGCCCCGGCGGACCTGGGGCTTCTACGTGCTGCAGATCACCCGGCGCGACCCGGAGCGCGGAGTGCGGGTCGTCGAGATGCCCGACGCGGACACCGTGCTGCAACCCGAGGACGAACTGGTCGTGGTGGGGCCGGTCGACGGGGTGCAGAGCTTCCGACGGTCGAGCCGGGAGGGGTGAGGGGCGGCCCCGTGTCGACGCATCGGGGCGACGGCGTGAGCAGGGCGCCGTGCGCCCGGCGAGGGTGATGGTGGACGGCTGCGGTGGACACCCTTCCCCGCCCTCGCGTCCTGCCGACCCCCGGGCTTGCCGACCCTGCCCCGCGCACCGAACTTCTCGGCCTGCCGGTGCCGCCGGCGCTCCCCGCACCCGCGAGCCGTGGAATGTCGTCGAGCCCGTCCCCTGCCGCTCCGCCGCGCCAGCCCAGCCACGGTGAGTTCGTCGCGATGATCGCGCTGCTGGTCTCGCTGGTGGCGCTGTCGATCGACGCCATGTTGCCCGCACTGCCGCGCATCGGGGCCGACCTGGGCGTGACGGACGCGAACCGGACCCAGCAGGTGATCACCACGCTCATGGTGGGCATGGCCTTCGGCCAGCTGCTCTACGGACCGATCTCCGACAGCACCGGCCGCAAGCCGATGGTGTTCTCGGGGTTGGTGGTCTTCGCGGTGGGCTGTCTTCTGTCGCTCTTCGCGCAGACCTTCACGACCATGCTCGTCGGACGCTTCCTACAAGGACTGGGCGTGGCCGGACCGCGCAGCGTGTCCATGGCCCTGATCCGCGATCTCTACGCCGGACGCGCCATGGCCGAGATCATGTCGACGATCATGTCGGTGTTCATTCTCGTGCCGATCCTGGCTCCCTTCCTGGGGCAGGCCGTCCTCGCGGTGGCCGACTGGCGGGCGATCTTCGCCGTGTTCCTGCTGCTCGGGGTGGGCGTGGCCACCTGGTTCGCGCTGCGCCAGCCCGAGACGCTCACGCCGGCAAAGCGGCATCCGTTGTCGTTCGCAGAACTCGGGCGCAGTGCGGGGGTCGTGCTGCGGCAGCGATGTGCCATGGGGTTCACCGCGGCGGCCGGGGTGTCGTCGGGGGCGTTCATCGGCTATTTGAGCTCGTCACAGCAGATCTTCGTCGGGATCTACGGCGTGGGTGACCTGTTCGCGTTGTACTTCGGAATGGTGGCGGCATCGATCGGCGTGGCCGCGTTGGTGAACCGTCGTCTGGTGTCGCGCCACGGCATGTTCCACCTCACGCGCCGGGCCCTGCAGGCGATCTCTGTGCTGTCGCTGGCGTACCTGGCGGTCACGCTGGCCCATGCGGGCATTCCGCCCTTCGTCACGCTCATGCTGTACCTGCTGGCGGCCTTCTTCTTCGTCGGCATCGTCTTCGGCAACATCAACGCCCTGGCCATGGAGACCCTGGGTGACGTGGCGGGCGTCGGGGCGGCACTCGTGGCGTCGCTGTCGCTTGCGATCGCGGTCGCGCTCGGCGGGGCGATCGGGCAGATGCTCGACGGCACACTCGTGCCGTTCGTCGGCGGATACTCGGTGCTCAGCGTGACGGCGCTGGGCATCCTGCACTGGGCGGAGAGGGGGCGGCCGGAGTCGCGCACGTCGACGGTCGTGGCGGGAGTGGTGGAGGAGCAGGGGTAGTGTACGGCGTCGCCGGAGCAGCTCTCCGACCCTGAAGTCCGAAGGTGACCTGCGCCGGGCACCGCGTGTGCGGCCGCGGACCAGGCGAAGATCTCCACGAAGACGTTGCATCGTCGAGTCCCGATGCCGGAATGCCCGCCCGCGGCCACGAGAGCGGCGGCTTCCGAACGCAGGTGACGCGACTCCACAGGGACGTGGGCGCGAGTGGCACGAGTCCCAGCGTCACGCCACTGCTGCCGACCCGTAGCCTTCCTTGCGGGTCCGATCCGGAAGTCACGTCGAGGGAGAGTCGTTCATGCACGTCGCCATCGTCGGCAACGGAGTCACCGGTGTCACCGCCGCGCTCCGCGTTCGACGACACCAGCCGGACTGGAAGATCTCGATCGTCTCCGGCGAGAGCACCTACCACTACTCGCGCCCCGCGCTCATGTACGTCTACATGGGTCACATGCGGTACCAGGACACCAAGCCCTACGAAGACACGTTCTGGGGCGAGCAGAGAGTGGATCTCGTACGCGACTGGGTGGTCGGTATCGACCTCGAGCGCAATCGATTGGACCTGCAACGCAGCGGTCGCATGGACTTCGACAAGCTCCTGATCGCTACGGGGAGCAAGTCCAACCGGTTCGGTTGGCCGGGACAGGATCTCCCGGGTGTCCAGGGATTGTACGACCTCATGGACCTGCGCCTCCTGCACGAGAACACGCGGAACTGCCGACGCGCCGTGATCGTGGGCGGCGGGTTGATCGGGATCGAGCTCGCCGAGATGCTGCACACGCAGGGGATCGACGTGACGTTCCTCGTGCGCGAGCGCGACTACTGGGACAACGTGCTGCCGCGTGAAGAGGCACGCATGGTCAGCCGCCTCGTGCGCGAGCACGGCTTCGACCTGCGGTTGGAGACCCAGCTCCGGGAGATCGTCGCCGGCGAGGACGGCCGTGTGGCCTCGGTGGTGACCGATCAGGACGACGTGATCGCCTGTGAAGTCGTGGGTCTGACGGCGGGTGTCTCGCCGAACCTCGACCTCGTGCGCGACACCGGGATCGCGACGGGCCGCGGAATCATCGTCGACCCCTCCCTGCGGACCAACGTCGAGAACGTCTTCGCGGCCGGTGACTGTGCCGAAATCGACGACGGCACCGAAGGGCGTAATCTCATCCAGCAGGTGTGGTACACGGGCAAGGCACAGGGCGAGGTGGTGGGCGACGTGATCGCCGGACGAGAACGTCGATACGAGCCCGCAACCTGGTACAACTCCGCGAAGTTCCTGGATCTCGAGTACCAGGTCTACGGGCGGGTGAACCTGAACGTCGACGGCGAGCAGAACCTCTACTGGGAGCACGACGACGGGATGCACGCAGTGCGGATCGTCCACGTCGCCGGGAGCGTGACCGGTCTCAACTTCATGGGGATCCGATACCGACACCGGACCTGCGAGCAATGGATCCGCGACGGACGAGACGTGGAGTACGTGCTCGACCACCTGCACGAGGGCAACTTCGATCCCGAGTTCTTCGTCCGGCACGAGTCCGAGATCCGCAGATCCCTCCGCGAGCAATTCCAGGGAGCAATGGCATGATCGACGCGCGGATGCTTCAGCACGACTTCGACGAGGAGGCCGAAGGCTTCT
The DNA here is from genome assembly GCA_035268685.1 of Candidatus Krumholzibacteriia bacterium. Taxonomy (NCBI): domain Bacteria; phylum Candidatus Krumholzibacteriota; class Candidatus Krumholzibacteriia; species Candidatus Krumholzibacteriia bacterium. Next base: position 32,186 of record DATFKK010000038.1, read on the forward strand.
CGCGACCGCCACGGAGGCAGAAGCCATCGCACGGGACCCTGGTGGGTCGGGTGGCGCTCGCGGCGATCGCCCTCGCGATCACCGAGCTCGTCCTCGGCGCCACGGCCGGCAGTCCGTGGGACCTTCCCGCGATGCTGGTGGCGGGGTGGACCGTTCTCGGTGCCGCGACGGCCGTGTACTTCTGGGACCGCTACCGGACCCAGTCCGAGGGAATTCGACACGACGGGGTGTTCTTCGATCACATCAGCGCGCGGGGGCTGTCCGCGTGGCTGTTGGGCGTAGGGCTGACCGGATTCTACGTGCTGCTGTACTGGTTCCCCGGGCAACTGTCGCGTGTCATCGACCTGGTCGATCCGCTGTCGCGGATGCTCACAGGGCAACCCGCCGACCAGTGGTTCCTCTACGGCTTCCTGTACACGGTGGCCGTGCTCGTCTTCGGTGTGCGGATGTTCGGGAAGTACCGCCACAGCCGCTACCACCAGATCCGGACCGCTTCGGTCATGTTCTTCCAGCTCGGTTTCGCCTTTCTGCTTCCGCAGATCCTGAAGGCCTTCAACGAGCCGGAGTTCTACTTCACCTACTTCTGGCCGCTGAAGCCCGAGTACCTGTGGCCGGCGGGCGCCGGCATGGGATGGATCCTTGATTCCGGGCGTCTCGGCGTGTTCATGATCTTCTGGGGCGCGATCGCGACCTTCGTGCTCACGCCGATCCTCACCTACCGCTACGGCAAACGATGGTACTGCTCGTGGGTGTGTGGCTGCGGTGGTCTGGCCGAGACGATGGGAGATCCGTTCCGCCAGCTCTCGAGCAAGAGTACGCTCTCGTGGAAGGTCGAGCGAGCGATCATCTACCCGGTGCTCGCGCTGGTGACCGTGACCACCGTGTCGCTGTGGATCGACTTCGCGACGGAAGGCGGCCTCTTCGGGTCGTTGTCGTCGAGCCTGCGGGAGTGGTACGGGTTCTACATCGGGGCCCTGTTCGCCGGTGTGATCGGCGTGGGGTTCTACCCCATCCTGGGGAGCCGGGTGTGGTGTCGTTTCGGATGTCCCATGGCCGCGATCCTCGGCATCTTCCAGAAGTTCGCCTCGCGATTCCGGATCACGACCAATGGCGACCAGTGCATGTCGTGCGGCAACTGCTCGACCTATTGTGAGATGGGAATCGACGTCAGGGCCTACGCGCAGCGGGGGGAGAACATCGTCCGGGCCTCGTGCGTCGGCTGTGGCGTCTGTGCCGCGGTCTGCCCCCGGGGTGTCCTGAAGCTCGAGAACGGCGGCGACGTCACCGCGCGCTATCCCGGGGCCGATCGCCCTCTGGACGAGTTCCTGACGAGTCTGCGCAACGATCCCAGCGCTGGCCGGTACGACAATGAGTCCCGATGATCGAGGCCGGTCGTCCGAGCACTCTGCCCACCGGGTCCGGCCTTCGACGGTCGTTCCTCCGGTGCACCGACTGCTCGACCCCTTCCTGCCGCGGACCGATCCCGGGGCGGTGCGATTCTGGAGATCGCTCTCCCGTCGGCTCGGGCGCGAAGAGATCACCGAGCACGATCTCTTCGCGCGTCTACCGTCCGACGGCCGGGGTGCCGATCGCGAGGTCGCGGCCTTCGCGGCGTGTCTGGTCGACGCCGACGCCTATCTCGACGACCTGCTCGAGTTCGTCCCCGGTGCCGCGGCCGGGGAGTTGGAGGTCCGGCCCGAGGTGCGCGCGATGCGGGACGCGCGCTCGCTGCTCCAGGCCTGCTTCCGCCACGGGGCGCCACGGATCCGCTTCGAGGCACAGCGGAAGCTCTACCTGGCCAGACTCCTGTTCGCGATCGATCACTGGCCCTCGGTGCGTGACGGGCAGCGACACAAGGATCTGATCGCGGAGCACCTGGAACGCAATCTCCTCGGCGGTGCGGAGGTCGGCGGTGGCGTCGACGTCTGCTGCCGGTTCGTGCCCGATCGTGCGGGCGCCGGGAGACTGGAGAGGATCCACGCGTCCGGCGCCGATGCGCAGTGCTGGCACTTCCAGGTGCGGGTCCTCCCGGCGCGGCGCGGTGAGGAACCGATCGAGATCTTCCACCATCACGTGCGCTTCAAGCGTGATCCGATGACCTGCGCTCCGCACGAGATGCCTTCGCGGAGTCCCGGTCCCGATACGCCCGGCCGATCCACCGCGCGCCGGCGCAGTGGGTCGATCGTGTCGAAGATGCTCGCCCGCGGTCTCGGCGACCCCGGTGCGGTGCAGGACGTGCTGGGCGCATTGTTCATCGTGGGCAGCCACGCGCAGGCCTACGCCCTCGAGCGTCGCCTCGTCGATCTCTGTGGAGGCCCCCTGTGGATCCGCGATCGAACCGACACGCTGGTCGGCGAAGGCGATCGTGGTCTGCTGTCGGGCCGCTCGGCGCGGGGCTTCGAAGTGCTGAAGTACACGGCCGACCTCCTCGTCGCCGGGGTCGACGGGAGCACCTCCTATCACGTCGCGGCCGAGTTCCAGATCTACCCGGTCGAGTCCTATCTGGCGACGCTCCACGACGACCACGGCGCCTCGCACCGGGCCTACAAACGGCGTCAGATCGCGGGGGACGTTCTCCCTCTCCTCTTTCCCGTGGCGATCTACGGACCCGAGGCCACCGTGAGCGCTCCGGTCCCGTCGGCAGACCACGCCGAGCACTGAGTCCGATGCCGACGAGCGCGCGTCCGACCGCAGCAGGCCGTGGAGCTGCGGGCCGAGGGTCCCGCCACCGACGCTCCCCGTGAAGAGCGCTGCTCCGGGGCAGTGCGGCGCGGACTCTTGAAGCGACACCTTTTGGTTATATAATGACACCTAAGGGTATCGTTAAGATGTCCGTGAATTCTTGGCCCCGGCGAGTCCGTGGCCCCCTGCCCCTGGCCCCCGAGGAGGATCCTTGGACGCACACGCACTCCCCACTCCCGCCGAGATCGGCGACCGACACCGGCCTGCCCGCCGAGTTCTTCCTGCAAACGGTGCTCGCGGTGATGTCGCTGGTGCACGGGGTCGTGTTCTTCGTCCTCAACCGCTCGGAGGACGAAGACGGCATCCCGGAAGACGATCATGCGTGAGGTCCGTCTCCGGAACCGTATTCGCGTCTTCCGCGCCGAGAAACGGTGGAGTCAGACCGATCTGGCCCAACGCATCGGCGTCTCCCGCAAGACGATCAGCACGATCGAGGTGGGGCGCTTCGTTCCGTCCACCATCATCGCGCTGCTGATCGCACGCGAGTTCGACACCACGGTCGAGGAACTCTTCTCGATCGAGGACTGAGACCCGATCTCCGCGAGGGCAGAACGTCATGAGGGCGCCAGGTCTCCCAAGCGGATTCGTCTTCACCGGGGCCTACCGGACCGGCCCTCATTCGAACTTCACGTCGTCCAGATAGAACGTGATCGGCCGCCCCTGACCCTCGAGTCGCCAGAAGAAGGGCGACTTGACCTGGGTCAGGTTTCGACCCTTCAACTCGATCGTGTAGCGCTGCCACTCGCGTGTCAACGCGACGCCTTTCAGGACCTCCCGGACGGTGTCGGGATAGAGTTTGCCGCGTCCCAGCAGACCGATGCCGAAGTCGATGATCTCGCCGCCCTCTGCGCCGCGTGCCCACAGCGTCAGGCGCTTGGCGCCCGTCAGGTCCAGGCCCCCCGGGCGATCGCCCCAGTCGTTGGCAGGATGCTGCCACACGACACCGACCCAGCCGTCCGGGCTCGAGTAGGTGACTTCGAGGCAGGTCGGGCCGCTGTGCGGTGATTCGGTACACACCGGGTCCACGGTGAGTGCATCGAAGTTGCCCATCCATCCCGACGGTGCCCACAGGCCGCGACGGCCATCGGCGTAGACGGTCCGCGGCAGCCGGAAAAGGGGCAGGATCGTCTGCCGGACGTACTCGGTGATCGGTACCAGGAAGAGCGCGGCGAGGGTCAGCACGGGAAGTGCGACGGTGGCCATCAGCGTCGGGTCGAGCTCGCCGCCGAAGGCCGTGAGCGCGATCAACAGTGGGAACGCCGTGACGAACGAGACCACGAGCACCAGGCTCTGCGCCCGGACGATGCCCCCGATCGACGTGCCGTGGGCACCCTTCGGCGTGATCACGAAGTCCTTCAGGCCGCGGTGCAGTCCCTCGGCCACGCCGATCCCCGCGTGCGCGAACAGCGGAAGACGCCACAGGGCCTGCACCGGGTAGGCGACGAACACGCGCAGGGCCTTCGAAGGGTCCCCCCCGCGGACGTAGTTGATCGCCGACGCGCTGTTGATCACCAGGAACGGGCTCTGCAACACCACGGACACGATGCCGAAGCCCAGCACACTTCGCGACACATCGCCCGTCAGCACGAACAGGATCCAGAGCGGAAACAGCAACTGCGCGACCAGCCCGGGCAGGACGCTCGCGTTGGCGGCGAAGCGCAGGAAGAGCGACAGACGCATGTTCCACGGCAGGTCCGAACGCAACCATTCGACGAGGTGGAGCCTGGCCAGTTCGGTCCCGCCGGTGGCCCACCGGCGCTTCTGCTTCTGCTGTCCGGCGACGTGGGGAGGGCTCAGTTCGGTCGACACCATGGCTGGATCGTCGGGTGCGTAGTCGACCCACTTCCCCCGCCAGCCCTTGATCATCATCGTGATCCCGGTGCTCCAGTCCTCGGCGACCCGGGCCTCGTTCCAGCCTCCGATCTCTTCGATCGCAGGCAGGCGCAGCAGGGCGCAGTGGCCGTTCATCGTCGGGATACCGTAGTGCGCGATGTAGCCCTCGGTGAAGCGGCGCGCCGCGTCACCGACGTGGCTGTCCGACCAGTTGATGATCGAGTCGCGGGGATTGCCGATCCGGAACATGCCCTGCACGAAGCCGAGCTTCGGGTCGCGCACGAACTCGGTGGCCATCGGACGCAGCACTTTCGGTGCGAAGGTGTCGCCCACGTCCAGAAGGCCGACCAGGACGTCCTGCCCGCGAAGATCCTCCTCGATGATGCGCAAGCCACGGTTCAGGTTGCCGGCCTTGAATCCGACCGTGCCCTCCCGATGCACGGCCTGCACGCGCGGATCGTCGGCGTAGATCCCCTGGACCTCCTGCCAACGGTCGTCGTCGCTGTTGTCGACGAACTGCACCGCGATCCGTTCGGAGGGATAGTCGGCGTTCAGGACGGAATCGATGCTGCGAACCACGAGATCGGTCGGTTCGTTGCGTCCGGGCACCTGGACGATGATCCGGGGCAGCCGTTCTTCCTCGACCGGCTCGGGGGCTTCGACGATCGGCCGCGGCCCGCGCACGAGCGCGACGCCCGCGTAGACCCACAGGGGCGCGGCGACGAACACGTTGCCGAGCGCGACGATCACGGTCACCGCGACCATGAGCGCGATGACCGGAGAGTGGGCCTGCACGAGCAGGCCGCACAGCCACGCCCCCAGTGCGAGGTGGCCGACCAGGTAGACCAGGGCGAAGACGATCATCGCCGCGTGGACGCGCTTTCCAGGCGTGTCCAGGAGTCCGGATCCACGGAACGTGCTCACCACTCGCGATTCGATTCCCTCGGGAGGAGGATCTCCCCGGCATCCGAACCTCGCGCCGGGAGGCGCAGGACGATAACAAGGAATCGACGGCGTTGCATGGCACGGGCGAAACTCTCGGCCGCACCTCTCAGTCGCCGATCACCATGCGCCGCGTGATCTCGGCATCGGCGGTCCGGATCCTCGCTTCGTACACGCCCGGAGGAAGCCGGTGACCCGCGTCGTCCGTTCCGTCCCAGCGGACGACGCCGTCGGCGCGGTCGGTGTCGTCACCGATCACCGTTGCCACCCGCCGGCCGTTCGCGTCGTGGACGTCGATCCCGATGCCGCCGCCTTCGGGCAGGACGAAGTCGAATCCGTTGCTCGTCGCCGCCGGCCGCGACCCGGGAGGAGATGCGTCGACCGCAGGCAAGGCCATTCGGGCCGGGGTCCGCCGCGAGTCGACGTACAGGTCCGCGTTGGGGCCGTAGAAGATCCGCATCGAATCGTAGGCCAGGCCGAGGCTCTCGGCGGCCGGACCGACCTCTCCACTCGAGGCGTTGTAGCTCGACAGCCTGGCCCCGACCAGTTCGATCGCCATGTAGACCCCCGGCGGGAACATGCGACGCCCGAGCGCGTCGCTCCCGCCGGTCGTCAGTTTCGGCAAGGGCTCGTACACGTGGAGGACGAACCGGCTGAACTCCTCTGCATTGCTCTGGGCCCTCAGGAGCTTGATCGACGAGGAATCCCACGCCTTGCTCAGGAAGAGGTCCGCGCTGGAGATCGGACCGGCGGGTCCGCCGTCCGGCTCGATGGCACGACCGGTTCCCCACTGGAACGACGTGATCTCGATCGTCCCCTCCTCGCCGGGGAAGGTCGCGTCACCGTCGATCGGTCCCTGGAAGCGCCCATCGAGATCGAGGAAGATCTGGGCGTGGGTCGCCGGCACGGCGGTCAGGAGGATCAGGACGACGAGAGCGAAGATGCGAAGCACGGGCGCCTCCATGGGGCGGGTGTGGGTGTCTCGGCGCGCACTCATCGCATCACCGACATCTTGTGGGTGGTCAGCCAGGCGCCGGAGCGCATCTTCACGAGGTAGACCCCGCTGGCGACGGGACGTCCGACGCTGTCGCGTCCGTCCCAGGAGATGCTGCCCTCCGATCCGCGGGTCTCGCCCTCGAAGACCGTCACGACGTGCCGGCCGCGGAAGTCGAAGACATCGATGGCGACCGAGCCCTGTTCCGGCACCCGGAAGCGGAAGTCCGTCGCCCCCGACGTGGGATTCGGCATCGACGCCACCGCGACGTTCTCCGCGAGCGCGTCCGGCAGGACCGACGACGCTCCGCCGGTGTCGGTGTAGACTTCGCCGGTGTCGAAGTCCCTCCACTCGAATCCGGTGTAGGTGAGCGAAAGGGCCTCGACGGCGCGAGCTCCGTCCGCCGCCCCGGAAACGGACCAGGACGTGATACGGGCGTCGGTCAACGTGATACGCAGATAGAGCTGGGACCCTCCCACGTCGTCGGGGCGGAAGGCTTCCAGGAAGCACGTGGTCATGCGTTCGGCGTTCCCGAACGCCCGGAGGATCGGGATCGTCGCCACGTCGGTCTGCTTGGTGATCGACAACTCCGAGGTCTGACTGGGCCCACTGGGGAGTCCCGTCGAGGGATCGATCGGCACGAAGAACCCGACCTGGAAGCTGGTGGTGGCGATGGTGCCCGTGAGTGGCCCCAGGTCGACGTCGCCGTCGATGGGCCCCTGCGTCTCACCCGCCAGGCGGAGATACAGCTGAGCCGTCGCCGGCGGGGCGACGCCCAGAAGGAGCGCGGCGAGCAGCAAGAAGAAGACCGAGCGGGGCATGAAAGCCTCCGGGCTTGGGTACGGGTTGCCCGGATCGAGTCCGGACGCGACGAGCGAGCGTACCGCATCGGTGAGGAAAGAAGGGCGACAAAAAACGCCCTGCTGTCCGTCCCGGTCGCCGCGTCGCAGCACGACCCCCGGAGCAGGGATCGCCGTTCTCGAGCCGCGCGCTCACTCCTCCGGACAGGCGCGTTGCGTTCCGACCACCAGACACCCGTCCTCGAAACGCAGGTCCACGGTACGCCACGGAGTCTCCTGCTGCACGGCGCGGTAACGGCCTTCGCCGACCGGAACCAGGGTGAACGACGGCCACGGGCCGCTCGCGTTCCCGCGATGGGTGCCGTCTTCGTTCCAGATCAGGTTCCAGTACTGGTTCCAGTTCGCGAATTCCGCGTAGACGAAGGTGGTCCACGGTCCGTACTGCGCGAGGCGCGAGCCCGGCGTGTTCTCGAAGGAGCCGATCACGTGCAGCTCCTCGAGATCGCCGATCTGCTCGATGCGCTGGAGGAACGGACGGGTGGCCTCGACGGCGTCCTCGTCGGGGCCGATCAACGTCGCAATGGCATCCTCTCGTCCTGCCTCCAGGCCTTCCATCGCCTCACGTACTCGTCCGTTCAATTCGCCGGCCCGGGCGCGTTGTGCATGGGTGGAATCGAACAGCAGGTCCAGGGTCGACTGACCCCAGAGCTTCGCGATCAACCGCGTGTCGTCGGCCGTCACCTCGAGCGATCCTTCGCCGAGGCGGTACGTCCCGACCCTCTCCGCTGCCACCTCCGGCCGCGCGTCGTCGGCGGGGTCGACGAGTGGCGGCATCGAGAAGGCGGGATCGAAGGCCGCGTCGAGCAGACGCCCACGCTGCCGGTCGGCCGGAACCGTCGACGTGTTGCCCTGGATGTAGACGAAGAACTCGATTTCGGGCAGCCAGACGTAGTCGGCCGAGAAGATCCGATTGCTGCCGCTGTGGGAGATCATCGTTCCCCACTCCGTGTCCCGTTCCACCCAACCATAGGCGTAGCCCTGGTCGACGACGCCCGTGGTCCAGCGGCGCGCGGTCTCGGCGTCGAGCGCTCCCTCGCCACGGACCGTGTTCAACCATCGGTACATGTCGTCGACGGTGGTGTGGATTCCGCCGTTGGCGCGCAGGGGCCAGCCCGGCCCGTCGTCGCGCCATCCGCGTCCGTACACCCGGCCCCACGGCTCGCCCCTGTGGTAGCCCTTCGCGAGGCGGTCTTCGTTCCACGCGGGCAATACGTAGCCGGTGTCACGCATGCCGGCGGGCAGCAGGAGTTCCTCGCGCAGGAACTGTTCGTAGTCCTGCCCCGACACGCGCTCCACCACGATCCCCAGCAGCGAATACCCCATGTTCGAATAGCCGTAGTCCGTTCCCGGCGCGCGCGCGAGGGGTTCGGCCAGCGCGCGCGCGACGTAGGCGTCGGCTCCGATCGGATCTTCGTCGCTTCCGATGCCGCCGTGCAGGCCCGCGGTGTGCGTGAGGAGCTGGTGCAGGGTGATCGTGCGCTTGTCGGCGGGCACGTCGTCGAAGAAGCGATCGAGCGTGTCGTCGACCGACAGCTCGCCCCGCTGCTCGAGCAACAGGATCGCGGCCGCGGTCATCTGCTTGGTGATCGAGCCGTGGCTCTGGACCGTTTCGGGCGTACAGGGTCGGCGCGCCTCGCGATCGGCCAGCCCGTAGCCCGCCCGCAGGACGACCTCTCCCTCGTGGGCCACGAGGATCGACCCGGAGAACCCGAAGGCCTCCATGGCCGACAGGTAGCGGTCGATCCGCGCGCCGATGGTGGCGGCGTCGGGCGATGCGACGGTGGCTGGATCCCGCGGGCTCGCGACGGCCGCGCAACGGGCCAGTGGGGTCAGGGCGGCGGGGGAGCACAGCAGGACGAGCGTGAGAACGAAGTGGACCATGGGACTCCTGGTTCGTGGGTGGCTGGGTCGCGTGCGGCGAAGCACACTTGCCCGGATTGTGAGCAATGCCCTACTCCGGGCCTTTCTTCCTCACCTCGATGGCCTCGACCGTGCCCTTGCCTTCGACTTCGCCGGTCGGCAGATCGATCGACGTGGGTGCCTCGTCACCGAGGATCCGGATGGTGGTCTCCTCCGTGAAACCGTCGCCCTCGATGTCGATCTGGTACGTCTGTCGACCCCCGCCGGTCTCGACACGGACGTCGCTGACGTCGCCGTGACCCCCATCGTGGAGCTGCTGCATGATCGCCGCACGGCGCTCCTCGTCGCTCGCACCCGAAACCTCGATCGCGAACACCTCGCGGCTCAGCTTCGCGAACAGGGATTCCTGGACCTCGGTGTGCAGTCGCTCGATCGTGACGTCGGCGTCGCGCAGGGCGACGAATCGCGACGCCAGGTCGGCGCGCAGGGCCTCGGTGTCG